>JBFZDM010000081.1:0-5844 GCA_041307365.1 Chromatiaceae bacterium
CTTCAAGGCCAGGGCGCGCAGGGGCCGGTCGGGATCGACGATGGCCTGCTCTCCGGTCGCGTTGACCACCAGGTCCACCTCCGGCTGGGGATCGACATCCATAGGCTTAGGCAGATAATCCACCACGGCATCCAGCACCAAATGAATGCCCTTGTTCTTGAAGGCTGAGCCGCAGTAGTTGGGGAAGAAGTCCAGATTGATGGTGCCCTTACGGACGCAGGCCTTGACCGTCTCCAAGTCCGGCTCCATGCCTTCCAGGTACTTCTCAAGAGCCTCGTCGTCCTGCTCCAGGGCGGTCTCGATCAACTTCTCGCGCCACTCCTCAACCTGGTCGGCCATCTCCGCCGGGATGTCCTGGATGCTGTAGTTCTCGGGGAGGCCGGACTCGTCCCAGACCCAGGCCTTGCGGGTGAGCAGATCGATGACGCCGACGAAGCCACTCTCGACTCCGATGGGCAGGACCATGACCAGGGGATTGGCGCCCAGGACACCCTTGACCTGATCCACGACACGAAAGAAATCGGCGCCGATGCGATCAAGCTTATTGACGAAGATGAGGCGGGAGACGCGGGAGTCATTGGCGTAGCGCCAGTTGGTTTCGGACTGAGGCTCGACGCCACCGGAACCGCAGAAAACACCGATGCCGCCGTCAAGGACCTTGAGGGAGCGATACACCTCAATGGTGAAATCGACGTGACCAGGGGTGTCGATGACGTTAAGACGACAGCCCTTCCACTGACAGGAGGTGGCGGCGGACTGGATGGTGATGCCGCGCTCGGCCTCCTGCTCCATGAAGTCCATGGTGGACTCGCCGTCATGCACCTCACCCAGGCGATGGATTTTGCCCGTAAGCTTGAGTATACGCTCGGTGGTCGTCGTCTTACCGGCATCCACGTGGGCAAAAATACCGATGTTTCGGTAATGTGAAAGGTCTGTCATTGCTGCTTCCTGAGTTCTACCAAACCGTGCCTGGTGGGATTTGGGACGAAACCACGCCTAGGATCGGGTGACGGCCGGGGCTGGTTCGCGCGGCCTTCCACGCTAACCAGACTCCGTGAAACCCTCAATTATGGGCGAGTTTTGGGGAGCTTGGCAAGATAAAAGCGCGTAATTCGATTAAGCGCCCGGAATAAGGCTTGCCGCCCCAACTCTTTCCCCCCTGCCATGGCCATGCGTGGATATGATGCTGATGGGGATCAGGGCCTTCGGCCAATCCCGACGCCCCTAATCCCCGCCGGTAAGAGGAACGAAGGCCACCGCCAGTACATCGGTAACTTGCACGGCGCCATCCTGACCTTTTTCCAGCAAGAGTAGCTCCTGATGAGCATAGGGTTGACCTACCGGTATCACCAGGCGGGCGCCAGAACGGAGCTGAGCCACCAGGGCTGGCGGGATTGCCGGCGCGGCGGCGGTGACCAGGATGCCGTCAAAGGGGGCTACCTCCGGCCAGCCAAGGTGGCCATCGCCGCAGCGAACGCTGACATTAGGGTAGCCCAGCCGCGCCAGCCGCTCCGTGGCATCCGACGCCAGTTGGGGGATGATCTCCAAGGAATAAACCCAATCGACCAGGCGCGACAGCACCGCCGCCTGGTAGCCCGAACCCGTACCGATTTCCAGCACCCGGTCTCCGCCGCCACAACCGAGCAGGTCCGTCATGAGGGCGACGATGTAGGGCTGGGAGATGGTCTGGCCCCAGCCGATGGGCAAGGGGCCGTTGGCATAGGCATAGCCCAATTCCTCCCTGGGGACGAAGAGATGACGGGGAATCTCGGCGATCGCCGCCATGACCCGCGGGTCGAAGGCCTTGCGGCCGGTCAGGGCGCGGGTGTACTGGACCTCGTCTTCGATGTCGCGAAGCATCTGGGCTGTATCGGGCCGCATGAAAGCCTCCTCTCGCCACCGTTAGGCATGATGACCACGCGGACCCGGGACACGGGATGAAGTGCCCCGCCAACCCGCGTGCTTTGCCATAAGTCTAGGGCAGCCTCGGCCCGGCGCATAGGCGGCATCGACAAGGCCATCAGTCCTGACCTTCCAGCCCACTCTCGCTCGCCATCCCCTTCAGGTCCGCGGGCGGGGGAAATTTTGCAATCAGACTGTCTGGCGCCTCGCCGCGCCCGGCCTGGTAGAGGGAGCCGGACTCCAGCATGATGAGCACCATGAGAGCAATCAGCACGGGCGCGATAGCGACCCGCTGCAGGGCCACGAACATGAGTTCCTGCATCCCGTGGGTCTTCTGGGTCATGGATAGCAGCCAGCCGAGGCCGATCAGGCCAGCGCCGACGGCGTAGGCGATGAGCAGGATCTTGTAGCGGGCGGTAGCCAGCCGCCAGTGGGCGGCAACGAACCAGGGTCCATGGGTCGCGGTCTTACCAGCCTTGGCAAAGGTGTAGGCGATGATCCCCAGGGAGAGGAAAAAAGGTACCAGCACGCCAACGAGCTTGTAGTCGGTGAGGGGCGACCCCTGCTGCAGGAAACTCCCCGCCAGCAGGGCGATCAGCATTAGCAGGTTGACCAGGAGCAGATTGACCATGGCCAGCTCGTGCGCTGACTTAGCCTGGCGGCGCGTGGCACTATCGATGGGGTAGAACATGGCGCTGGGTCCGGGTAAGTTGTCAATGGAGTACTTCTAGCGGAAACGGGGCGATATGTCATTGCGCATCGGCAATAGGAGAGGAACCGAAGCGCCACGGCGATGATAGGTTTTCCGCCTGGGCTCGACCAAGCTGGCGGCCGAGTTGGCGTTGATCCCGCGGCGCGCTGGTAAATACCGGGCTTGGCCCCTATGAGGCGAGTAGGTAGGATGGATAGCAGAAACCTGATCGCGGTCCTTTTCCCGGAGACAACACCCATGACACACCCCATCCTCATCGGCAAGGGCGATGGCGAGGCCCAGGTCTATCTGCTGCCCGCCATGGCCAACCGGCATGGCCTGGTCGCCGGGGCGACGGGTACCGGCAAGACCGTGACCCTGCATCGCCTGGCGGAGTCCTTTAGCCGCATCGGGGTACCGGTCTTCATGGCGGACGTCAAGGGCGACCTGGCGGGCATCGGCCAACCTGGCGGCGGCAACGCCAGGGTTGAGGCGCGGGTGGCCGAACTCGGGCTCGGGGCCGAGGACTTCTCCCCCGAGGCCTGCCCGATGACCCTCTGGGACATCCTTGGCGAACAGGGACACCCGGTGCGCACCACCCTCTCGGAAATGGGCCCGGTACTGCTGGCGCGCTTGCTGGGCCTTAACGAGGTCCAGGAGGGGGTGCTCAACATCGTCTTCCGCCTGGCGGATGACAATGGCTGGCTCCTGCTGGACATCAAGGATCTGCGCGCCCTTCTGGGTCACGTGGCCGAAAACCCCGCGGGGGCGGCCGACTATGGCCATATCTCCAAGGCTAGCGTCGGCGCCATCCAGCGCAAGCTGCTGACCCTGGAGGAGCAGGGGGCCGGCCGGCTCTTTAGCGAACCGGCCCTCGACATCGCCGACCTGATGCAGACCGACGAACACGGCCAGGGCTATATCAACCTGCTGGCGGCGGACAAGCTCATTCACACCCCCGCCCTCTATTCCACCTTCCTGCTCTGGCTGCTGGCGGAGTTGTTCGAGCAATTGCCGGAGGTGGGGGACGTGGACAAGCCGCGCCTGGTCTTCTTCTTCGATGAAGCCCACCTGCTGTTCGACAGCGCCCCCAAGGTGCTGCTTAACAAGATCGAGCAGGTGGTGCGCCTGATCCGCTCCAAGGGCGTCGGGGTCTATTTCGTCACCCAGAGCCCGGCGGACGTCCCGGATGACGTCCTCGGCCAGTTGGGCAACCGGGTCCAACACGCCCTGCGCGCCTTCACCCCTCGCGACCAAAGGGCGGTCCGGGTGGCAGCCCAGACCTTCCGTCCCAATCCGGCCTTCGACACCGAGGCCCTGATCACCACCCTGGGCGTTGGCGAGGCTCTGGTCTCGACCCTGGACGAAACCGGGACGCCCACCATCGTCCAGCGGGTCAAGGTGGCGCCACCGGGAAGCCGCATCGGCCCCATCACCCCCGAGGAGCGCCGGGCCCTCATGGCCGACTCCCTGGTCAAGGGTGTCTATGACAAGCCGGTGGATCGGGAATCCGCCTACGAAATCCTCCAGGAGAAGGCCGAGGAGGTCGCTCGGCCAGCAGCGTCCACTCCAAAATCCGTTGCAGAATCAGTCCGCCGCCCTGGTTCCAGCCGGCAAAGCCCCATTGAAGCCTTCGCCACCAGTACCTTGCGCTCCGTTGGCAGCCAATTGGGCCGATCCCTGGTGAGGGGCCTACTCGGCTCCCTCCTCGGCGGCAAGCGATGATGCAGGATCAGACAGCCGAGCCTGGCCAGTGCCTCGACTCCGCTCAACCATCGGCGCATAAGCCAAGCCAAAACGGGGCCGAGTCAAGCCGAAACCCCGACGAACCACGCATCGATTTGCGGGTTGGCGGTGCCCATCTGACCCTGCTTGGTACCGCCCATGTCTCCCGCGCCAGCGCGGACAAGGTACGTGAACTCCTGGAACAGGAAGACTTCGACGCCGTGGCGGTGGAACTTTGCCCCAGTCGCTATCAGTCCATCCTGGACCCGGACGCCCTGGCGCGCATGGATCTCTTCGCCATCATCCGCCAGGGCCGCGTCGCCATGGTGGTCGCCAGCCTGGCCCTGGCCGCCTATCAGCAGCGCCTGGCGGATCAATTCGGCATTGAGCCGGGGGCCGAGCAGCGCATGGCCATCGCCCAGGCGCGGGCGCGGCACCTGCCGGTCCTGTTGGTGGATCGCGAGATCGGCGTGACCCTGAGGCGGGTCGCCGCCAACCTCGGCTGGTGGCAGCGGATCGAACTCTTCTCTGGCCTCATCGCCGCCATGATCTCCCGCGAGGAGGTCCCGGAGGAGGAGATCGAGCGCCTCAAGGAGGGCGACGTGCTGGAGACGACCTTTGCCGAATTCGCCCAGAACCGGCAAGACCTCTTCCTGCCCCTGATCGAGGAGCGGGATCGCTATATGGCCGCCCGTTTGCGGGAGGAGATCGAACGGGATGGACATGGCCGCATTCTGGCGGTGCTGGGGGCCGGTCACCTCAAGGGTGTCGCCCATTATCTGGCGGCGAGCGAGCCCGAACCGCATCCAGGCCCCCACCCAGGCCCGAGCCCGGATTCACGCCCTAAACCTGGCCAGGAGATCGAGGAACTGGAGCGCCTGCCGAAGCCGCGCCTCTGGCCGAAGATCATCCCCTGGCTCATCGTCGCCCTGATCCTCGCCGGCTTCGCCTACGGTTTTGCCCAGAGCCCCCTGCTCGGCTGGCGGCTGGTCTGGGACTGGGTCCTCATCAATGGCACCCTTTCCGCTTTGGGCGCGCTCCTCGCCGCCGGGCATCCCTTAACGGTGCTGACGGCCTTCGTCGCCGCGCCCCTGACTTCCCTGAACCCCACCATCGGCGCCGGCATGGTCACGGGCGCGGTGGAACTCTATCTGCGCAAACCGAGCGTGGGCGACTTCGGCCGGCTGCGCCAGGACACGGCCCGGATCCGGGGCTGGTGGCGCAACCGGGTATCGCGCGTCATGCTGGTCTTCCTCCTGAGTAGCCTGGGCTCCGCCATTGGCACCTATGTGGCGGGTTTTCGCATCTATGATCGGCTGTTTTGACAGGATTGGTACGGCCTTGTTGGATTAGCTTGATCCAAATCCAACAAGGTCGAATTCAGCCAAAAAAGGGTAAACTTTGCCCTTGCCCGCCCCGCCCCCCTCAGGACCCAGCCCCGTGAGCGATTACAAGAACACCCTCAACCTCCCCAACACCGGCTTTCCCATGAAGGCGAACCTCGCCCAGCGGGAGCCGGAGCTGCT
>JBFZDM010000110.1:0-2522 GCA_041307365.1 Chromatiaceae bacterium
AGACCCCGCCATCCCTGCGCAATCGCCCGTAACCCCTTGTGATTGAAGATACGACGACCCGGTACTACACGGAGAACGCCCAGGCGTTCTTCGCTGACACCGTTGCTGTCGCCATGGACCCACTCTACGCCCGGTTCCTGCCCCACATCCCGGCTGGCGGGCACATCCTCGATGCGGGCTGCGGCTCGGGCCGGGACACCCGCGCCTTCCTGGACCGAGGCTACCGCGTCACC
The DNA here is from genome assembly GCA_041307365.1 of Chromatiaceae bacterium. Classification (GTDB taxonomy): domain Bacteria; phylum Pseudomonadota; class Gammaproteobacteria; order Chromatiales; family Chromatiaceae; genus M0108. Next base: position 234 of record JBFZDM010000110.1, read on the forward strand.
GCCTTCGACGCCTCGCCGACCCTGGCCACGCTCGCCGGACATCACACGGGCCAGCCGGTGCGGGTGCTGCGCCTCCAGGATCTGGATTGGACGCGGAGCTTCGACGGCATCTGGGCCTGCGCCAGCCTCCTGCATGTCCCCACCGCGGAACTGCCCGCGGCCCTGCGCCGCCTGGTCCTGGCCTTGCGCCCGGGCGGGACCCTTTACACCTCCTTCAAATATGGCCGCGGCGAGCGCGAGCACCAGGGCCGGCGCTTCACCGACCTCGACCAGGCCGGGCTCCAGGCACTGTTGAGCCAGGTCCCGGACTTAAGGGAACTGGAGACCTGGATCACCGAGGACCTGCGCCCCGGCCGCGCCGCCGAGCGTTGGCTCAACACGCTGCTGGGCGCCTGATCCGTGCCCCAGCAACTCACCACTGGCGGCGCCCGCGACCCCTTCCTGCCGCGACTGCTCGCCGCTATCCGCCAGGCCAACGAGATCGACCTGGCGGTGGCCTTCGTCAAGTCCAGCGGTCTCGCCCTACTATTCGGCGCCCTGTCCGACGCCATCCTGATCCGCGGCGCCCGCCTGCGCATCCTGACCAGCGACTACCTCGACGTCACCGACCCGGCGGCCCTGCGCCGCCTGCTGCTGCTCGCCGAGCGCGGGGCCGAGGTGCGCCTGTTCGAGACCGGCGACCACAGCTTCCACCTTAAGGCGTACATCTGCGTGCGCAGCGACTGGGGCCAGGCCCTGTGGGGCTCCGCCTTCATCGGCTCCAGCAACATCAGCCGCATGGCACTGACCGACGGGCTGGAGTGGAATTACCGCGTCGACCACCCGGAGGACCTGAGCCACCCCGCGGCCAGCCACTTCCGGGAGATCCGCGACGAATTCCAGATCCTCTTCGACCATGACAAGGCCCGCACCCTGGACCACGCCTGGATCGACGCCTACGAGATCCGCCGCCGGGTCCAGCGCCTGCCCTTGGCCCACGCCTGGGACGAGCCGGAGGAGCCCAGGCCCCAGCCCTCGCCGGTTCAGGCCGAGGCCCTGGTCGCGCTGGAGGCTACCCGGCTGGCAGGCTACACCCGCGGCCTGGTGGTCATGGCCACCGGGCTTGGCAAGACCTACCTCGCCGCCTTCGACAGCGAGCGCCTGCAGGCCCGGCGCGTCCTCTTCGTCGCCCACCGGGAGGAGATCCTGCTCCAGGCCGAGGCGAGCTTTCAGCGGGTGCGCCCGAGTGCGCGCATCGGGTGGTACGGCGGCGGGCGTAAAGACTTCGAGGGCGTCGACCTGGTCTTCGCCTCCATCCAGACCCTGGGCCGCGCCGAGCACCTGGCCCTGTTCGAGCCGGGCCACTTCGACTATGTGGTGGTGGACGAATTCCACCACGCCGCGGCCCCCATCTATCGACGCCTGCTGCAACACTTTCGGCCCCGCTTCCTGCTCGGCCTCACCGCCACCCCGGAGCGCACCGACCAGTCGGATATCCTGAGCCTGTGCGACGACAACCTGGTCTATAGCCGCCGCCTGTTCGATGGGGTCGAGCTGGGCCTGTTGTGCCCCTTCGTCTACTACGGCATCTACGACGAGACCGTGGACTACCGGGAGATCCCCTGGCGCAACGGCCGCTTCGACCCGACCGCCCTCTCCCACCAGCTCGCCACCCTGGGCCGCGCCCGCCACGCCCTGCGCCACTGGCGCGACAAGGCCCAGGACCGCACCCTGGCCTTCTGCGTCTCCACCGCTCACGCCGACTTCATGGCCGAGCGCTTCCGCCAGGCGGGCGTCCGGGCGGCGGCGGTCTACGCGGGCTCCAGCCTGGACCGCGGCGCCGCTCTGGAGGCCCTGGGGCGCGGCGAGCTACAGGTGCTCTTCTCGGTGGACCTGTTCAACGAGGGCGTGGACCTGCCGGCCGTCGATACCGTCATGATGCTGCGGCCCACCGAGTCCAAGATCCTGTTCCTGCAACAGCTTGGCCGTGGCCTGCGCCGCCACCCGGACAAGCCGCACTTGGTGGTTCTCGATTTCATCGGCAACCATAAGGGCTTCCTCAACAAGCCCCAGGCCCTGTTCGACTGCGGCAGCCGCTACCAGGACCTCGCCGCCTTCGGCCGCCAAGTGCGCGACGGTCAGCTCAGGCTCCCGCCCGGATGCTTCGCCAACTACGACCTCGCCATCATCGACTTTCTGACCCGACTCAGCGGCAAGGGTCTGGAGACCGACTACCTGGCCCTGAAGGAGTCCGCTGGCCGGCGCCCGACCTTGAGCGAGGTCTTTCGCGCCAGGGTCGATCTCAAGGAT
>JBFZDM010000128.1:0-3152 GCA_041307365.1 Chromatiaceae bacterium
TTCTCGCCCAGCATCTGCGGTGGATGGGTCCGCCACATCGCCCGTCGCCCGCTGGGCGCCGCCGCTGGGGGGTAATCCCGATCCGCGCTTGTGGCGGAATAGGCTGTTTTCAATGGCCAAAAGCATATTAGCAAGAAGCTCGCCAGAGTGACTGAACAGGGAGTCAGCTCGCTTGATATTGGCTTGCAGGGCCTGATTGCATGTTGATTATGGGCTGCTTTCAGGTGCCTGCCTGGCTCGGCGGGAGTTGGGCCCGCCGGCTTCCTGACCGGGTCCGAGCCATCGGAAACCTGCCAAACTGTCAGATCCCCGGCGGCTGTCTTTTACCTCCATACAAAGATTCAATGGCTTGGTCCAATGACAACGTGACGTGAGGAAGGGGGGTTTTGTTCGCGCCCCTGGGTCTTGATGGAACGGCCGGTCAGCAAGCCACTGTGCTATCAATAAATTATAATTTTTGAGCAGGGATTGGGACATAAGGATGGGCCGCTGGTGACTCCTGACAGTTTGGCAGGCTGGCTTAGGTCGGGAACGACGTTCGGTCTAGGGAGTTAGGTGGGTCAATTCAGAACCTGAAAGAGTTGGCGGTGGTGGTCAGTCTGAAGACAGATGGGGCAGAACCCGGCCAGGTCACGGCCGGCAGGGACATGGAAATGCACGCCACAGGCCTGGCAACGGCCTGTCGCCAAGGGGATGCGAGTGGCGGGGACGGGCCCCCAGCGGCGGATGGTCACCGCCTGGGTCTGGCAGAGGTCCATGCAGATGCCGCAGTCGCTGCACTGCTCGGCCTCGATGACGTAGGCCTGGGCCCGCCCGGCCAGGTTTTCGAGGCTGATGGCGGCATGGGGACAAAGGCGGGCGCAGGCATCGCAGCCACTGCACAAGGCCGGGTCTATGACCGGCGCCAGGGGCACGGGATCGCCGGGAGTGGCGCCTGGCAGCAGTCGGCCAGGCGGAACGAATCCGCCCTCCGCTCGTTCCAGGGTTTCCTCGAGCCGTTTCATGGGCGCCTGGATGGCGCCGCGAAAGAAATTACGGCGACTGACAGGGTGTTGGCGCGCCAGGCCGTCCGCCTTGAGCCAGGCCTCGCGCCAGCTAGCGGGCGTGGCGGCACGGTGGGCGAGGGGAGCCAGGCCGCGTTCGCCCAAGAGGCGGTTGACCGCCACCAGCCGCTGGCCGAGGCCTTCTCCCTGGCCGCGCGGGCAGGTGGCGCAGTCTCCAGCCGTGGTCACCAGGCAGCGGATTTGGTCCCGGGCCAAGCGCAACAAATCGGTGATGCCGATGGCATGGAGGCAGGGCATGATGGGCAGCCCGTCGCCGCCCAATCCACTAAGCCCGCAAGCGGCAAAGGCGATGTGGCCCTGGGCCGTCTTACGGGTGGCGGGACGAAATCGCTGGACGATGGCGGCCTCCGGGCAGGCCGGTACGCAGAGGTCGCAGCCGTCGCAGCGGCTGGGGTCTATGCCGAGGCGGGCATCGTCGATGACCCAGGCCCCCGTGGGGCAGGCGGTGACGCAGGCGCGGCACCGGGCCTGCTCGATGATGGCATGGACGCAGCGGTCGCCGCGCACATCCGGGATGATGGCCCCCTCCTCCAGGGCGATGCGAGCCAGGGCCTGGCGCATCTCACCAGCCAGGACCGCCACCGGGGGCGAAGGGGGCGGGGCCGGCCACGGGGATGCCCAGGATCTCGCGCTTGGGGCGCATCCGCTCCTCGATTTCCTCGACGCTTGGCCGGGGGCTGCCCAGGACTTGTGCCGCGAGATCGCGGAATTCCTCCAGATAGGCGGCGGTGAGACGCGCCAGTCCGCCATAGAGTCGGGTCTGGCAGCGGCTCTCGACCCGTGCGCCGAAGTCGCCGATCCATCGCAGCAGGTGCTCGTCCAGGAAAGAGGCGACCTCCTCGAGACGGGCGGCCGTGGCCTCGCCCTCCAGCAGAAATCCGATAAATTGCAATTGGGTGACCAGGTGATCGTCCGGGCGGATCCGCCAGTTCGCCACCGTCAGCCCGAACCGCTTGTACCAGTCACGGATCTCGAACATGGGCTCCTGCATGATGAGCCCATCCTCGTCCACCCAAACGGACTCGCAGGGAGAGGCATCGATGGAATGGTTGAGGTAGATGTCCGCGTACTCGGCGGCGAGGATGTCCAGGGTCCTGGGGTCCAGTTGCGTCGGTATGTCGCTCAGTCCCCGGCGAAAGAGCCGCAAGGCCTCCTGGGCGGGAGGGCTTTCCAGCCGGAGGCCCAGAAAATCCTCGAACCCGTCCCGCCACAGGTTCATGAGGGTGTCGCGGTCGAGTTCCCGGTCATGGAGCAGGGCGAGCAGAAGCAGATCCTCGCGCACTGCCTGGAAGAGCGGAGTGAGGGGTTTCTCGGTGCTGGCTGAATGGGGTTGGGTCATTCCTCCATGCGCTGAACCCTGGATGGTCGCTATCATCGATGCCAGCCACGGATATCGTAAGGATTTAGCATGCCGGGCCGATTAAAAGGGGTGTACCAGTTCCCCTGATTCTCCAGAAAACGGAGGCTGGCGGGGTAAGGTTGGCTGACACCCGTCAGGGCATGGGCATACCAGTCAGGGCCATGGTTCACGCTGGCGATGACCGGGGCCCCTTGCGGTCGCTGGTAAGGGGCCGTGCCCGCGATGGGGTAGCCGCTCTCCGCTGAGGCAAGACCGGACTGACCGAGGACTAGGCCAGCGAAGAAAAGGATCGGCAGGGCTTTCGTGCTCATGAATGCTTATCTCCCGCAAACGGAGTGGGTTCGGGCCCAAGTTCTTGGGGAACCCCAGGGTGTTTAGGTGTGCTGTCGCGAACTACACTCGCAGGGACGGCGACCGCCACCAATTTACAGCAGAAATCATGCCGTACCAAGCTAGTGGATGAGGAAGCATGGCTTTTTCCCCCGAAGGGCGGCGGACCCATTGGAAGGAGGGTTACGCCATGGCTGGCGATCTCTGACCATTTGTCATGACGGAGATTTGGGGTGCCCGGCTGAGGTGGCCGGGGCTAAGGGGGCGAGAGCCGCCAACGATTGGATGGAGCCCAAAAAGCCCATTACAATGAATCCGCTGTCGGCTACCCCGGCATTTCCACCATCAGGGGAAACCGCGCCGTCCCTAGGCCCCAATTCCTGCCATTCTGACAGATG
>JBFZDM010000142.1:0-5644 GCA_041307365.1 Chromatiaceae bacterium
CGCGCAACTCCTGGGTTGCCGCCCCATGGGCGCGCCGCAACAGGGCCCGCAGCCGGGCCACCATCTCATCCATCTCGAAGGGCTTGGCGAGGTAGTCGTCGGCGCCCGCCTCCAACCCCTCGACCTTGTCCTGCCAACGGTTACGGGCGGTCAGCACCAGAATAGGCAGCAGGCTGCCGGCCGCGCGCAGCCGGCGGATGATCTCGATCCCGGGGGTTCTGGGCAGACCCAGATCCACCAGGGCCGCATCGAAAGGGTACTCGCTTGCCAGATAGAACCCCTCGGCGCCGTCCCCGGTGGCCTCGCACCGATAGCCATCCCCGGTCAGGCGCGAGCTGATGTGACCGCGCAAGGCCGCCTCGTCCTCGATAACCAGAATGCGCATGCTACCTGGGACCCTGGCGTCCTCAGCGCCCGGTCGCCGGGATGAAGACGCCGCGCACCTCGCCGGAGGGGGTCAGCACCTTTACCTCGTAACCCCCACCCTTCTCCCGTACAGACAGGACCTTACCGCCGGTCTGGCGGCGAACCTGCTCCGCCGCCTGCGCAGCGGAAGAGGCACCGCCACCCTGGCCGGCCAGCCACGTCTCCCCCGGCGGGGTGGCGACGCTATTGCCGGGCCCTGCCAGGGCGGCGAGGGCAAGCAGGACTAGGGGGATAATGCTGGGCGGCATGGACGGATCCCGAAGCGTGACAGGGCGAGTGCCTGCAAATCTACCACAGCCAAAACACCTGGCAACGCCCGTCCGCCTAAAAATCAGCGCCTACCAGTCGCTGCGCAGAACAAGGGTGATACCGCTGGTGAGCGGGGCCCACAAGGGGGCAACCACAGCGCGGGGGGACTCCACATACACGGGTTCGTGGACCACCACCTGCCTGGGTTCGCGGACCACCACCACCCGCCTGTCCCTGTCCCAGTGGCCGCGACGACCATAATCCTGGTGCCGCCAATGATCCCTGTGCTCATGGTGATGCCGCTTATGGCCGTGTCCATCGCCCCGGTCCGCCAGGGCCAGGCCGGGCAAGCTCAGGGCGCCAGCCAGCAAGGCCATCGTCATCCATCCCATCGTCGTCTTTGTCTTGTTCATCTGTGTTCACCTCTGGGGTTCGGCGGGGGCCCGATGCCCTCACCGTTGCGAGGCATCCTAGCCCGCCCTGCCTGAACCGAACCTGAACCCCGACCGATACCCACCGGGATCCAACCCAGGCCCAGGGCACCCTGAGGGGATCCTGGGTAGCCACCCCGCCAGCCAGGGATCCTCGCCGGTAATCTGGCTTGCCCAGGTCTGGATCGTCCCGCCGTCGGCGCCACCCCGTCTTTTGCCATAACCCGTGTGGCAAATGCCGCGATTTTGCCCAGGGCGGGCATTCCGGGGGATCCCTTGCTTGCCCCCCAGGCGAGGTAGCGCTTTTATTCGCCCCCATTCACCCAACCCTAGGACCGAGAACAGGAGCCGTCTCCATGCAGCCGATACAACCCCTTCCCCCCCGCGTACCCGATATGCGCTATCTCCTGTTTTGCGGGGCTCTCCTAATGGCCCCAAGCGCCTTCGGCGTCAATTGGGTGATGCTCCAGGGCACCGAACCCGACACGGCCCCCGCCATCAAGCCCTTTGGCTTTATCGGCATCGACTATCAATCCACGGCGGGGTCCACCCTACCGGCGGGGCCATGGAAGAATCAGCCTCTCATCATGAATGAGATCGGCCCCCAGTTCGAGGACAGCGACGCGGTCCAGGTGAGCCATCTCCGCCTAGGTCTGCGCGGGCGCCTGCTCGATGGCAAGTTGAACTACTGGGTCTCGCCCCTGGCCGGCTACAATCCAATTTCCAGCCAGGGCACACCCAACGTCAAGTTCACCGAGGTCAGCCTTACCTTCAACCTGATCCCCCACGCCCGCGTCCGCGTCGGCCAGTTCATGTACGCCGGTTCCGAGGAAGGCTTGACCCCCGTCGTCCAGCGTGACTACATCAATGTGAGCCAGGTCAGCCAGCAGATCACCAACGAGACCTACTTCGACAGCGACGGCGCCCCCATGAACGACGCCAACGACCCCACGGGCCCGACGAGCGGCTGGCGCGACACGGGCATCCAACTCTTCGACAGCTTCAAGACGGGTGACTGGGAACACACCTACGCCCTCATGGCCGGCACTGGCACTGGCCTGGCCATTTACAACGGCATGGGGACCGGGCGCCCGGACTGGCATCTCTACTGGAGTTCAGAGTGGGTCTTCGGCGGCATGGGCCATACCCGCGAGGGCTGGAAGCTCACCGGCTGGTATCAGGACGGCAACCGCGAGATCCGTGTCGGCACTGCTCAGAGGGAAGAGACCTTTGACCGTACCCGCTATGGCATCGGCACCACTTTCCGCAAGGGTCCCTGGCGGGCGGAGGCGGAGTGGATCGGGGCCGAGGGCATGATCTACAACGGCACCGACAGCATGGCCATACCGGGGTCCATCGGCAAAATGGGCAACAAGACCGTCATTGCCTCCTACAACGTCCTGCCGGATGACGAAGCGGACGGCTGGTATCTCGATGGCGGCTACAGCTTCCTCGACAAGTGGGAGGCCCGGATTCGCTATGACCGGCTCAACCGGGGTACCGCATCCGCCGAGGCCGAGCGGCGCTTCGACACGCTGACCCTGGGCCTGACCTGGCGCGTCCACAAACAGGTGCGCGTCATGGTTGACTACCAGTTCCGCGACGTGGATGCGCCTCGCCTGGCGAGCAACGACCTTCCCAACCAGATACTCGAGGAGGTGGACGACCTCCTGGCCGCGCGGGTCTGGATCACCTTCTAATCTTTCGTGGGGCTGTGTTGGGGTCCACTTTACCAAGTGTCGTCACGGAACCAGCCTTGCCGCCACTGCCTACCACCCTGGATGCCGGTCTGGTCAAAGCTGCCGTCGCATTTCTTCGTCGAACCAGCTTGCCCATCAAGCCGCGCAAGAAATGGCCTGATGGCGGGATGCCCCAGTACGGCGTCAAGGGATTCATCGCACCTGCCCATCAGGCCGAGTCTGGCAAGGCGCTATGCGTCTGGGGTGCAGCCGGTTGGGGTGGCTTGGTTCGACAGGGAAAATACCGCGATGGCCGGGAAATAACTACCCTGAACCGCGAGCACCGCAATCTGCTGCTCGGTGGCCAACTGGTGCTGATTTCGCTCTAGGACCCGAGTGCAGGGTTCAACGTCGGCAATGCCATGCAGCGGAACAAGCTGATCTACGCATTGGCCGATGCCTCCCTCGTGGTAAGTACCGACCTCAACAAGTGAGGTGGAGGAGATGGAGCGGTGGCTGGCCCCCAAACTCGGGTACTGAGTGGCTCCCCCCCAGGGATCGCCGAGCTGCGCTCGGCGTCTCCCCATCAATCGGATCGACGGCCTCCACTTCAGTGAACAAGTGAGCCCAAACGGGTCTATAATCGCACTATTCAAAGCACGATCGAGCGCACCACCATGAACGCCATCACCGCCAACCAGCTCAAAACCCGCGGCGTCGCCGCCATCGAAGAACATCTGACCGACGCACCGGAGGCCGTTATCTCCGTGCGGGGCAAGGAGCGCTATGTGGTCATGTCGCTGGAGCACTACCGCGAGATGCGCGAGATGGAGCTTGATGCCGCCTGGATGAGGGTCAAGGCCGACCTGGAGGCAGGACGCTACCACAAGGAGTCGGTAGAAGAGCATCTCGGTCGGATCAGCGCCGAATGAGCTTCACCCTCGTCTTCACCGATGACTACACCCGTTGTGCGGCGCGGTTCATCAAGAAGCACCCCGAGATCAAGGCGCAGTACGGCAAGACGCTGGAGTTGCTGGAAAGCAATCCCTACCACCCCTCGCTACGCCTCCATGCGCTGCGAGGACGGCTCCAGGGACTGCACGCCGTTTCGATCAACCTCAGCTATCGAATCACGCTGAAGCTTATGATCCTGGAGACTGAAGTCGTGCTGGTGGATGTGGGGAGCCATGACGACGTGTATTGATACCGTGTCTGCCGATGCTGCATCTTGCGGTGGCAGAAAATTATCTGAGACTGCCTCCTTATCGCCAAGGCCATGAAAAAGGTTACTGAAGCCGAACGCCAAGAGATCGACCGCCTCGCAGCACTGCCCGACGAGGCCATCGATACCCGCAATATCCCCGAGATTACCGACTGGACCGGGGCCGAACGGGGGCGCTTCTACCGCCCGATCAAGCAGCAGGTCACCTTGCGGATGGATGCCGACATCCTGGCCTGGTTCCGTGCCCAGGGGGGCAAGTACCAATCGCAGATCAACTCGCACTGAGGGAGTATGTCGATACCCATCGCACGGCAAACGGGTGATTGGCCTTGGAGCGGGCTCAACCGACTGATTGGGCGGATGGAAGAGGCAAAGCGGTGGTTGGTGCCAAATTTGGGGTACTGAGCCGAATTTTTGCAGCTACAAAAATCGATGAGTCAGCGCTACACTTGGGATGAGAAGAAGCGGCGGATCAACCTGTCGCGCCACAAGCTCGATTTCGTCGATGCCGACATGGTGCTCGACAACCCCCTCAAGCTGGAGGTGGCATCCCCACGCAAGGGCGAGCACCGCATCCAGGCGTTCGCCTATGTGTTCGAGGTCTTGACGGTGCTGAGCGTGGCCTACCAGCCGGCTGAACCTCCGCGGATCATCAGCTTCCGCCCCGCCAAACGCAGTGAACGAGAGGCCTACCATGAGTGGCTCGAAACCGACTTCCATGACCCTGAGTGAGATGCGCGCCACCCGTGAACGGGGCGAAAGCCAGAGCGACTGGGCGGCCCTCCGCCGCATGGCGGAGCAAGAGATCGAGCCCGAGGAGGACGAAGACTCACCGGACGCCACCCACTTGATCCGCGCAGCCATCGCCAAGCGCCGGGCCGGAAGACCCGCCGGCAGCGCCACCAAGGAGCAGGTCTCCATCCGCTACGACAAGGACATCCTCGCCGCCTTCCGCTCCACCGGGCCGGGATGGCAGCGGCGGATGAACGATGCGTTGAGGGAGTGGCTGGGAGCGCATCCCGTTCCCCGATAGGGGGCAAGTACCCATCGCGGTTCAACTCGGTGCCGAGAAAGTATGTCGATACCCATAGACCGGCAAAGGGGGATGCGTCGAACCCAATTGACTGGGCGTGCTGGACGACGTGCGCCAATTACTCGATGCGGTGAAGCTCTATGCCATTGGAACACGAAGACTTCTACATCGGGCGTGAGTTCTGGACCGCCACCGGCCGCTGGCGCTGCACCGACGTGGGCACGCGGACCATTTGCGCCATCAAGCTGGAAGGCGACCCCGCGAACTGGACCGGGCCGCCCTACTCCGTGGCGGAGGGCGTCTTTGACGAGTACGACTTCGGCGGTACCTATGCCACCGTGGAAGAGTGGCGCGAGGAGATGGCGGACTGGCCCGAGGGGCTGAGCCAGGCCAAGGCGTGATAGCCCCGGCAAGACGAGGGAGTGGTGCAAGCGACCGCGCATCCACCCTTCGAGCCAATGTGGTCACCTGCTTGGCGTGACACTCGGCAAACCGAACAACGCACAGGAGATCGTCAAAATGCTCGCCACCCACCACCGACTGGACTGAACAGTGGAAACAACAGGGCCTACGGGAAGGTTTTCAAGCGGGCACGGAACAAGGC
>JBFZDM010000154.1:0-12528 GCA_041307365.1 Chromatiaceae bacterium
TGATGGCCACCTCCACCGACACCGAGCCCGAATCGCAGAGAAAGACGTGCTGGAGGGCATCCGGCGTCAAGTTCACCAGACGTTCCACCAGGCCCACCGCCGGCTCGTGGGTAAGGCCGCCGAACATGACATGGGCCATGCGGTCGAGCTGGTCGCGGATGGCCTGATTGAGAACCGGGTGATTGTAGCCGTGGATGGCGCACCACCAGGATGACATACCATCGATGAGAACCCGGCCATCCATGAGTTCAATGCGGCAGCCGTGGGCGGCGTGCACCGCATAGATGGGATCCCGTTCGATGGTCGAGGTGTAGGGATGCCAGGCATGAGCCTGGTCGATGGCCAGCAGTTCTTCGGCGCCGCGCACCTTCCCTCGCCCCGTCAGCAAAGGCTTAGAGCCTGATGGGAGTGCCCGGTTGCCATGGCCTCGCGGACAGGTATGTTCTGGCTGGCCCACGCCATGGTTTGACGGCGATCCGACAACTGGATAGCCGAGGGAGGTAGGGGCGAAGCCAAGGAAGAACGAGGCTCCGGCCTCAATTCGGCTTGCGGCCCTTGGCCAGCCCGGCGATGGGCACCACTTGCGCCGCCTGCGGCTCATCCGTGTAGTAGGGCCGTTCGGTGACACGACCCTGTTCGTCGGCCAACTCCCGCTCCCGCGCCGAAATCAGCCCCAGGCACTGGCGCACGTCCTCGATGGTCGCCGCCGACAGGGGGTGCTTCATGCCCGGCGGCGGCGTGATGTCCCGGATCACCGCCGACAGGGTCTTGCGCATGGCCACGAGAATTTGCTGCTCTTTCGTCAGGTCTTGCATATCAATCTCTGTATAACGGTTGGACGAAGCCGCTACCGGGGAAGACGAGCCGAGCGTCGATACTCACCTGGCTGCGCGCCCCCTGAGCGATCGCGATCATCGCGAACTCCACATTAGGAGAGTATCCCCCTGAATGCCACCGGGCAAGCCCGTTTCGCGGGCCCCCGAGATACCATGTGGCCTGCCCTCAAGCTCCCAGCCTAGGCGGTGAAGACATCGAGGTAGGAGGTCTTGCTGGTAAAGCGGTTTGACCTCGACCAGGGCACCCACCGGCTATGTCAGGGCACGCATGTTGCGCACGCTCCCCATGTGCGAGAGCCCCTCGTCCTGCGAGCGCTGGTCCTACATCCGCCCCCGGGACTGGGTATCAATGGCCAATAAAGCTGACCTACCTAGCTTTCATCGGTCGAGGCTACCGCCAGCGGGAGCCCAGTCAGTTCCTCCTCGGAGATCACCCGCACGCCCAGACTCTGGGCTATCTCCAGCTTGGAACCGGCATTCTCGCCGGCGATGACGAAGTCAGTCTTGGCGGAGACGCTACCACTGACCCTGGCCCCCAGGCTTAGGAGCCGGTCCTTGATCTCGTCCCGCGGTCGGCTCAGGGTGCCGGTGATGACGAAGGTCCGGCCCGCAAGGGGCCGCTCAAGGTTGGTCTTTGCCCCGGCCCGCCCTCCCGGCCGCTCCCAATGGATGCCAGCGGCGATAAGCTTCTGGATGACCTCCCTGTTGTGGGGCTGGGCGAAGAAACGCACGATCTGGTCCGCCACCTTGTCCCCCACGCCGGCCACCCGCACCTGCTTGCGGTTCACCAGGTCCTCGACGCCGGCCCGGCGCAGGGCCTCAAGGGTCTGAAAGCAGTCCGCGATGACCTTGGCCAGGCGAACCGAGATGCCCGAAATTGGCTGGCGGGCCAGCCAGTTCGCCAGCCCCTCGTCCTGAGCCGGCTCCGCCCTGGGCTCATTGGCAAGGAAGGCGACTATGGCCTGTGCCTTGGCCGGTCCCAACCCAGGGACGCCGCGCTGGGAGACCAGGTCCTCCATGCTCGCCGCCATCAGGGGCTCCAAGTCGCCGAAATGATCCGCCAAGGCCAGGGCCGTGGCCTCGCCGACCCCGCGGATGCCGAGGGCAAAGATGAAGCGCGCCAAACTGGTGGAGCGGCTGCGCTCCAGGGCGGCGAGCAGATTCTGGGCGGACTTGTCGCCCATGAGTTCGAGATTGGCGAGATCCTCGTGGTTCAGGTCATAAAGGTCCGCCGGGTCCCGCGCCAGCCCCCGCTCCACCAGTTGATCCACCAGTTCCTCGCCCAGGCCCTCGATGTCCATGGCCCGGCGGGAGGCGAAGTGGAGGATGGCCTCCTTGCGCTGGGCCGGACAATAGAGTCCCCCGGTGCAGCGCGCCACGGCCTCGCCCTCCGGCTTGGATACCGCGGAACCACAGACCGGACAGTTTGCGGGTAGGTCCAAGGGCGTATCGCCGAGAGGCCGCCGCTCGGGCAGCACGCGCACGATCTCGGGGATGACGTCGCCGGCACGGCGCACGATGACGGTGTCGCCGGGACGTACATCCTTGCGCCACACCTCGTCCATGTTGTGCAGAGTGGCGTTGGAGACGATGACGCCGCCGATCTGAATTGGTGTCAGCCGCGCCACCGGGGTTACGGCACCGGTGCGGCCCACGTTGAATTCCACCGCCTCGACGATAGTCAGTTCTTCCTGGGCTGGGAACTTGTAGGCCACCGCCCAGCGCGGGGCACGGGCGACGAAGCCAAGCCGCGCCTGATCGGCCAGGGCATCGACTTTGAAGACCACGCCATCGATGTCGTAGTCGAGGACGTCGCGGCGCAAGCCCATGGCCTGGTAGTAGCCGATGCAGGCCTCGATACCCTCCAGCAGGCGCATCTCGGGGGAGATGGGCAGGCCCCAGCCCCGCAGGCGTTCGAGGCTGGCGCTATGAGTGGCCGCCAAGTCGCCCCCCGCGAAGGCACCGAAGCCATAGCAGAAAAGGGTCAGTGGCCTTTGGGCGGTGATCCGGGGATCGAGCTGGCGCAGGCTGCCGGCGGCGGCGTTGCGGGGGTTGGCGAAGACCTTACCCCCTTCGCGCCGGGCACGTTCGTTGAGGGCTTCGAAGCCGGCCTTGGGCAGAAAGACCTCGCCGCGCACCTCCAGAAGGCTGGGCCAGCCCTCGCCGCGCAGGTGCAGGGGGATGGATTTGATGGTGCGGACCTGGGCCGTCACCTCCTCACCGCGTTGACCATCGCCACGGGTAGCAGCCCGAGTCAGGGAACCCCGCTCGTAGGTCAGGCCGATGGCCAGGCCGTCGAGCTTGGGTTCTGCTAGATAGCAAACTGACGCCAGACCCAACTCCTTGCGGACACTTTGATCGAAGGCGCGCATCTCCCCCTCGTCCATGGCGTTCTTCAGCGAGAGCATGGGCTCCCGATGCTCCACCGTGGCAAAGGTCTCCAGGGGGCGGCCGCCCACGCGCTGGGTCGGCGAATCGGGGGTGATCAGTTCGGGATGGGCGGCCTCCAGAGCCTGGAGTTCCCGCCAGAGACGGTCGTACTCGGCGTCCGGTATCTCTGGGTCATCAAGCACATAGTAGCGATAGTCGTGGTAGTCGATGAGGCGGCGCAAATCCTCCACTCGGGCGGAGGGGGCTTCCGCCGAAGACATCAAGCCTCCTCCGCCATCCGCAGGGTGACGAAGGCCATGACCCGCTGGCGCAGCCGCTCCTCGCCCTCGGCGGAGAGGGGCTGACGCTTGTCGTCACGCACCTCGCCGCCCAGATCCTTGGCCAGGCTATGGGCGGTGCCGAGAAGTTCCTCCAGACGGCCAGGATCACCAGGCCGCCCATCGAGCTGGGCGAAGAGGGTCAGGCCGGGGGTCTCGAATTCCGCCATGGCGCCGAAGGGGAAGGTGCCGGGCTTGACCATGTTGGCCATGCTGAAGAGGGTCTCGCTGTGGTCCTCGTCCCCCAGAACGCAATGGAAAATCTCCCGCTCGCCGGCCTCCAGGCCACAAACGCGGGAAGCATGGACAATGGCGGCTCCGTCGAAGCGAGAACCCCGGCTGACCACATGGAGCACCACAAGCAAGGGTCCTGGGGGGAAACGCTCCATGGCCAGGGAAGGATCGATCTTCATGGGCCCCACCAGGGAGCCAGTCTGGGCCGCCCCTTCCTCGCCCTCGTCGGCATCCAGGTCGCCGTCGTCCCGGCCCCAGACCCCCAGCCTGGGCTCCCGTTTGGCCTCATCCTTTCCCGATCCGCCCTCCTCGCCGTAGCGGCCGTCCCGATCGTCACCCTCTTCGTAGTCCTCCCCTTGCTGGTCCCGATGCCGGCGGCGCTCCCAGAGGTAAAGTCCGGTGATGAGCAGGGCGCCGACCACGGCGAGGGTGATACGAAGGAAATCAGCGTCCATGGGCAACTCGGGGATGGCTGCGGGGGAAGAAATGTGGAGCGGAAGTATAACCCGGATGGGCCAACACTACATTTCCGCCACGATCTTGTCGTAGAAGGCCAGAAAGTCGTCCGGGTTCGCCCCTTCCCGCCACTGGATGGCGACGCTGGGGTGTAGATTGAGCTGGCCGGTGATGTTATAGGGGATGAGGGGACCCCACTCGATGTGGGCGCGCAGGGGGATCACATGGTTCTGAATGACATCGATGATGGGCCTCAGATCGAACTTGGGGTTGCGCAAAAAGCCAAGGAGGAGTTCCGTGTGGCAGTTGCCGGCGCCGCGCCCGAAGCCAAAGAGGGTCGAGTCCACCCGATTGCAACCGAGGATGATGGCCTCGATGGTATTGGCGAAGGCCAACTGGAGGTTGTTGTGGGCATGGATGCCGATCTCCTTGCCCGTGCCCGCCAAGGCCTCGCTGTACTTGTGGTAGAGCCGGTCGATCTGCTCCCGGTAGAGGTGGCCGAAACTGTCCACGATGACCATGACCTGGGCCGGGGAGGCGGCAATGGCCTCCAGCACGGTGTCGATCTCCTCCTCCGTGATGTTGGAGACCGCCATGAGGTTGGCGGTGGTCTCGTAGCCCAACTCGGCGGCGTGGCGGATCATGTCCAGGGCCTCGGAGACCTGGTGAGCATAGAAGGCGACGCGGATGCAGGACAGAGGGCTGTCCGCGGCGGGGACCAGTTCCGTCTTCCAGTCACTCTTGCCGGCATCGGCCATGGCGGCCAGCTTGAGACCCGTCTTGTCGGCGTCATGATCCCCCACCACTCGCCGCAAGTCTTCCTCGTCGCAGTGGCGCCAGGGGCCGTAGCGCTCCCGGGGGAAGATCTTTTTCGAGTTCTTGTAACCGATCTCCATGTAGTCGATGCCGGCCTCGACGCAGGCCTGGTAAACGGCGCGGACAAAGGTATCGCTGAACTGATGGGCGTTCACCAGACCGCCGTCGCGAACAGTGCAGTCCATGACCTTGAGTTCCGGTCGGTAGGTGATCCAGGGGGCCTTGTCGGGCATGAGTCCAACTCCGGATGTGAAAAGGGGAGTCAATTTTCGCCCTTGATGCCTCGGTCGGCAACCAGAAACCGCATGGTGCCTTTGCCGGCCCCGGCCGAGGGCCAGAGAGCCCTTTGCCCCCCGCAAACTTCCCGGTCGGTGCCATTGCGGTCGAAGTAAGATGCCGCCACTCGATCCCTATCTACCCATAGACCCAGCCAAGCCAAGTCAACCGCCATGCCGAACTTCTTCGCCACCGCCCCCCGGCACCTGGAATCCCTGCTTGCCGATGAATTGCTCGGGCTGGGCCTGGGGGAGGTCAAGGAGGCCCGAAGTGGCGCCAGATTCTCCGGTCCCCTCGCGGACGCCTATCGTGCCTGTCTCTGGTCGCGGATCGCCAACCGGGTGCTCCTGCCCCTGGCCAGCTTCCCCGTAGTGGACAGCGCCACCCTTTACGCCGGGGCCAGCACCATCCCCTGGGAGGAGCATCTATCGGGGCGAGGCACCTTCGCCGTCCAGTTCGACGGGGCGGAAGGCGGCATCAGCCACACCCAGTTTGGGGCCCTGCGGGTGAAGGACGCCATCGTCGACCGCTTCCGCGAGCGGAGCGGGGAACGCCCCAGCGTGGACCGGGAATGCCCGGATGTCCGGGTCCAGGCCTATCTGCACCGTGGTCAGGCAACCCTGAGCCTGGACCTGTCTGGCGACTCCCTGCACCTGCGTGGCTACCGCCGCCAGGGCAGCGCCGCGCCGCTGAAGGAAAATCTGGCCGCCGCCATCCTGCTGCGCTCGGCTTGGCCCGAACTGGCCCGGGAGGGTGCCGCCCTGCTGGACCCCCTCTGCGGATCCGGGACCCTTTGCATCGAGGGTGCCCTCATTGCCGCCGACATGGCCCCCGGCATCTTGCGTGACCATTGGGGCATGACCGGCTGGCTCGGTCACGAGGACGGCGTCTGGCAAGCGCTCCTGGTGGAGGCGCGGGAGCGGCGAGCGGTGGGTCTGGCCCGGTTCGATGCCGCAAAGACCTCCATCCGGGGTTATGACCGGGACCCGGCGGCGATCCGCGCCGCCCTCGACAATCTCCAGAGGGCGGGGCTGACGGGCAGGGTTCACGTCGAGCGCCGCGACCTGAATCAAGCCGCACCAGGACGCGAAGGCGACAGGGGCCTGGTGGTGGCGAATCCGCCTTATGGGGAACGCCTGGGAGCGGCATCGGAATTGCCAGGGCTTTACGGCCTGCTGGGCACCGTGCTGCGCGAGCGTTTCCACGGCTGGCGCGCCGCCATCTTCACCGGCAACCCAGACCTGGGGCGCGAGTTGGGCCTGAGAGCCAAGGGCTATCACAGCCTCTACAATGGCCCCATCCCCTGCCGGCTGCTGCATTTCGATGTCAGCGAGGAGAACTTCCTCACCCATCAGCCACGCCCCCTGCCGGTTGAGCAACGGGGACCTGGGGCGAAGATGCTCGCCAACCGGCTGCGCAAGAACTTCAAGCATCTGGAGAAGTGGCGGCAGCGGGGACAGGTGACCTGTTATCGGCTCTACGATGCCGACCTGCCGGAATACGCCATCGCCCTGGACAGTTACGAGACTGTAACCGGCGAACGCATCGCCAATGTTCAGGAATACGAGGCACCGGCCAGCATTGACCCCCGGGACGCGCGCCGGCGGTTGCGGGAGGCCTTGGGCGTCATCCCCGAGGTATTGGAAATCCCCGCCGACCGCATCTTCTTCCGCGTCCGCCGCCGTCAGAAGGGCAAGGACCAGTACGAGCGCCTGGACAGCCAGCGCCGCTTCTTTCAGGTACAGGAAAAGGGTTTAAGTTTCCTCGTCAACTTCGAGGACTATCTGGACACTGGGCTCTTCCTGGACCATCGCGAGGTGCGCCGCCTGATCGGCGAATTGGCCCTGGGCCGCCGCTTTCTCAATCTCTTCGGCTATACGGGCGCCGCAAGCGTTCATGCCGCCGCGGGGGGTGCCCTAGGCACCACCACGGTGGATCTGTCGCGGACCTATCTGGATTGGGCGGGTCGCAATCTCGCCCTCAATGGCTTTGGGACCCGGGACCATGAGTTGATCCAGGCGGACTGCCTGCGCTGGCCCCGGGAACAGGCTGGCCATCGGCGCTGGGGGCTGATCCTGCTGGATCCACCCAGCTTCTCCGTCTCCAAGCGCATGACCGAAACCCTTGACGTCCAGCGTGATCACCTGGCCTTGATCCAGGACGCGGCGCGACTGCTGGAACCCGGCGGCATCCTGATATTCTCCAACAACCTGCGCCGTTTTCGCCTGGACCGGGAGGCCCTGGAGGGGCTCGGTGGGCTGGCGATCCAGAATATCACCGCCGCCACCCTGCCCAAGGACTTCGCCCGTAATCCGCGCATGCACAACGTCTGGCGAATCGAACGGCGCCCTTGACGGGATGCATCAGGAACCCAGCTTAAGTTCAAGCCATTCCCTGAGTTCTCGAAACCCGGAGACGCAATCCAGAGGCTGGTGGCGGCGCAGCCGTTCCAGGCCGTGGACGCCATGACCGACCGCCAGGGCGGCGACACCGGCGTTGCGGGCCATCTCCATGTCGTATTCCGTATCGCCGATCATGAGGGTCTCGGACCTGTCCGCCCCCAACTCATCCATGACCTGGAACAACATCTCGGGGTGGGGCTTGGAGAAGGTCTCGTCTGCGCACCGGGTGGCGTGGAAATGACCCTTGAGACCCGTGCTCGCCAGGACGGACTCAAGGCCACGCCGGCTTTTGCCCGTGGCCACCGCCAGCAGCAGACCGCGCTCGTTGAGGTCCAGCACCAGGTCCCGGGCACCAGGGAAGAGGCTGGACTCGGACTCGCTGGCGCCAAGGAAGTGGAAGCGGTAGCGATCGACCAGTTCCCGCCGCTCGAGGACACTACCGTCCGGCCAGAGCATGGTCATGGCCTCCTCCAGGCCGAGCCCGATCACCTCCCGGGCGATATCGCGGGGCGGCGGCATCTCGCCGATGTCGGCAAAGGCGGATTGGATGCAGGCCACGATACGGGCCTCCGAATCCATGAGAGTTCCGTCCCAGTCAAAGACAAGCAGTTTGAAGGACATGGAGGACAGCCTGGGTCAGCGGGGGATTAGGATAAATACAGCAAAAAGTGTACAAACTAGGAGACCACCGTGGTCATCGCGAAGTTTAAGGCCTAGGGTCAAGGTCTCGGGTCACTAGGATAATCCCTGATACGGCCATTACCCTACCCCTCTTTGCCGTTTTGTTCCAGCCTCGCCAGCAGGGCTTCCAGTTCGGCGGGCAGGGGGGCCTGGATGCGCAAGGGCTGGTCGAGATGGGCGGGTTGGAGAGTCAGGGAGGCGGCGTGGAGGAAGAGACGCTTAAGGCCCAGGGGCCGCAGGGCCTTGTTGGCGGCCTCGTTGCCATATTTCTCGTCCCCGGCCAGGGGGGCGCCCAGATGGGCGGCATGGACGCGGATCTGGTGGGTGCGGCCGGTGACGAGGCGCGCCTCGACCAGGTCCAGGTCACCGTAACGCCGCATGCGGCGAAACAGGGTTCGCGCCGGCTTGCCCTCGGCGGTATCGACCCGCACCACCCGCTCACCACCGAGCAGGATGTTCTTGCGCAAGGGGGCATCCACGGTCATCTCCGGCCTGGGCAGGGGCCGGGTCAGCAGCGCCAGATAGCGCTTTTCGACACTCTTCTCGCGGATCAGCCGATGAAGATCGCGCAATGTGCTGGCGCGCTTGGTCAGGAGCAGGCAGCCAGAGGTATCGCGGTCGAGGCGGTGGACCAATTCCAGTGCCGCGCCCGGTCTGAGTTGGCGCATGGCCTCGATGAGGCCAAAGCTCAGGCCGCTGCCCCCATGCACTGCCAGTCCCGCCGGCTTATCCACTACCAGCAGGCGCTCGTCTTCATACAGGATAGCCCCGGCCAGACCGCGCAGACGGGACGCGGGCGCCTGGCCCGCTCGCCTTGGCTCGACCGTCCGGACGGGGGGAATGCGCACCAGGTCGCCGGTTTGCAACCTGTAGTCCGGCTTGACCCGCCCCTTGTTCACCCTCACCTCGCCGCGCCTTAGGATGCGATAGACATGACTGCGGGGCACGCCCTTGATCCTGGCCAGAAGGAAGTTGTCGATACGCTGCCCCGCCAACTCCGCATCGACGGGCACCAGGGCAACCTCTGGGTTACCAGCCTCAACGGACATGGCGGGGGAGCGCGCCGGGGCTAACAGGAGTGATCTGGTCCATAACCTTGATTAGATTGATGCGATCATTGATCGCTGTTATGATTACCTAGTTGCGCCGTTTGGGCCCATAGCCTGGCACGGCGATGCAACAGACGATTTCCGGGGCGGTTCCTCACAGGCCGCGCTCCGTGCCAATCCCTCGGCGCCCCGACATCCCCTTACCCGTCGGCCAGCCCCTTGCGCTAACCAGCGGCGTCCCTTCCACCAGGAGATCGCGGATTGTACACCGAGACGGCCCCGACGCATCGCGGCGGGCTAGATTCGATCCGAATCGCCGCCATACTGATGCCCCTATCGCCCCAGGTCCGGCGCCCTCCCCGCCAGGGAGGCGCCTGGCCCAAGAGCGCGGGATCCAGAAGGCCCCGCGACATCAAGGATCACGCGCGCCTGTCCGCGCCGCCCGCCCCGTTCGCCGTATGGCGAGGGCCCTGGGGTCGGCGCGACTGGACAGACCCCCGGCCATCGGCCGCCCACATCGGCGGCGATTGACGGGCTAGAGTCCGGGTGAACTGGCGTGCCCAGATACGAGACAAAGAATGAAAAGAATGCTGATCAACGCCACTCAGCCGGAAGAGCTGCGCGTGGCCATCGTCGATGGGCAGAAGCTCTTCAACCTGGATATCGAATCCCCTGGCCGGGAACAGAAAAAAGCTAACATTTACAAAGGGTCAATCACCCGAGTCGAGCCCAGCCTAGAGGCCGCCTTCGTCGATTATGGCGCCGAGCGCCACGGCTTCCTGCCCCTCAAGGAGATAGCCCGCTGCTACTTCACCGAGGAGGCTAACAAGCCCGGCGCCCGCGTCAATATCAAGGACGCCCTGGTCGAGGGTCGCGAGGTGGTGGTCCAGATCGACAAGGAGGAACGTGGCAATAAGGGTGCCGCCCTTACCACCTTCGTCTCCCTGGCCGGCCGCTATCTCGTCCTCATGCCCAACAACCCGCGCGCGGGCGGAGTCTCGCGGCGCATCGAGGGCAACGACCGCTCCGAGCTGCGGGATGCCATGAGCCAGCTCGAGATCCCCGAGAACATGGGGCTCATCGTGCGTACCGCCGGGGTCGGCAAGAGCGTCGAGGAATTGCAGTGGGACCTCAACTACCTTAATCAGCTCTGGGCCGCCATTGAGCAGTCCGCCGCCGAGCGCAAGGCCCCCTTCCTCATCTATCAGGAAAGCGACGTCATCATCCGCTCCATCCGTGACCATCTGCGCACGGACATAGGCGAGATCGTGGTCGATGACCGCAAGATGTACGAGAAGGCCGAAGCCTTCATTCGCCAGGTCATGCCCCACAATCTGCGCAAGCTGCGGCTCTACGAGGATGAGGTGCCGCTTTTCACGCGTTATCAGATTGAGAGCCAGATCGAGTCCGCCTTCCAGCGCTCGGTCCAGTTGCCCTCCGGCGGCGCCATCGTCATCGACCACACCGAGGCCCTGACCTCCATCGACATCAACTCCGCCCGGGCCACCCGTGGCGCCGACATCGAGGAAACGGCCCTCAATACCAACCTGGAGGCCGCCGACGAGATCGCCCGCCAGTTGCGCCTGCGCGATCTGGGCGGCCTTTTCGTCATCGATTTCATTGATATGACCCCGGCACGCAATCAGCGCGAGGTAGAGAACCGGCTGCGCGACGCCATGAAGCAGGATCGCGCCCGGGTCCAGCTCGGTCGTATTTCCCGCTTCGGTCTCATGGAGTTGTCACGCCAGCGCCTGCGCCCCTCCCTCGGCGAGTCCAGCCAGCTCGTCTGTCCCCGTTGCAAGGGTCAGGGCACCATCCGCGGCGTCGAGTCCCTCGCCCTCTCCATCCTCCGCATCCTGGAGGAAGAGGCCATGAAGGAGAACACGGAACGCATCCTGGCGGAGCTGCCGGTGGACGTGGCCACCTTCCTCCTCAACGAAAAGCGCCGCGCCCTTCTCGAAATCGAACAGCGCCAAGGCGTGAATGTACTGGTGCTGCCCAGTCGGCAGCTCGAGACACCAGACTTCCGGATCGAGCGCATCCGCAGCCAGGACGCGGAGCGCCTGGTTGCCGACCAGCCGAGCTATCAGTTGGCCCCCAAGATCGAGGAGAGGCGCCTTGAGCTTGGCCGAGCCGCCGAGCCCGTTCGCATCGAAGAAGCGGCGGTCAAGCAGATCGCCCCCCTGGAGCCGGCCCCCTCCTCTCGCCGCGAAGAGCGGGCAGGCGAGACTCAGGCCCCGGCGCCAGAACGGCATTCCGAGAGCCTCCTCAAGCGGCTCTGGAGCACCCTCTTTGCGCCGCGTCAGGCCGAAGAACCGCCACCACCGCCGCCACCACCGCCACCGCCAGCCCGGCCAGAGCAACCGCGGCGGCCCAGGCCCTCCCGCCCCGCTCCTTCGCCCCGGCCCGCCGACTCTTCCGTCCAGTCCGGTCGTGTGGCTGGCGGCGGGGAGGAACGGGAGCCAGCCCGCCAACGCCCGGCCCAACAGCCACCCAGGCGTGAAGAGCCCAGGCGTGAAGAGCCCAGGCGTGAAGAAGCGCGACGTGAAGAAACGAGACGCGAAGAACCCTTTGGACCCAGGCCCTTGACCGGCGGTCCCCCGTCGCGCCAGCAGCCCCCCGTCAGTCAGGGTCGCGAGGAATCACGACCGCCCCCACAGACCCCGACCCCACAGAGCCCGGCCAGGGAAGAAGGAGGCGAAGGCGGTGAAGCCCGACGTAGCTCGCGTCGCGGTGGCCGCGGCCGTGGCCGTCGCGGCGGAGAAGGACGTCGTCCCGAAGGCGCGGGACAAATGCCGCTCGATGAGGCCAATCGCGAGGAAGCCTCCGACTGGGATGAGGGTCCCGAGGTAGCGGCGCCCTTGCCCCAGGCGAAATCCGCCCAGCCTCAGGCCGCCCAGCCTCCGACGTCACTTGCACCGGAGCCGCCAAGAAAGCCTATTCCAGATCGCGAGAGGCCAGGCGAATCCCAGCCCATGCCTGCCACGCCCATGGCCGAGGTCGCTGTCCCGCAACACGGGGAGGAACCCGTCGCCAAGCCCGTCGCCGAAGCCCACCAAACCGCCCCAAC
>JBFZDM010000160.1:0-7366 GCA_041307365.1 Chromatiaceae bacterium
AGCGGCCCAGCAGGTGCTGCGGATATTCCTCGCCGGGCGTGGCGGGGTCAGTTAATCCTGATGGCGGCTCGGGCCGGCCTTTTCGCCACCAGCCCGAAAGGGCAGAATAGCCGTCCCATTCCACCCTTCCAAACCGGCCATCCTGCCATGAAGCCTCGCCATCTCCTGCCCCTTGCCATCTTGCTCTCCCTTCTCCAGGTTCCCAGCGCCAATGCCGAAAAGCTCCCGCCGATCTGGGGCTATGGCGTCAAGACTTGCGCCAACTTCCTCGCGGCGGCGGACGGTCGCGACGCCGGGGATGAACTCCAGGACTTAGAGTATCTGCGCTACCAGGACTGGCTCACCGGTTTTGTCACCGGGCTCAACCTGGCGATGGGCAAGGACGTGCTGGTGGGGGCGGATATCGACAGCGCGCTGCGCCGCATCCAGGCCTATTGCCGGGGGCATGAACAGGAGGACGTCTTCATGGCTTCCATGGACCTGATCCGCATGCTCGGCCGCCTGCGCTGAGGCCCGGGGCCTGGGTCATGACGTCGGCGGCGCCCAGCCCCCTCGAGATCCTGCGCCGGATCTTCGGCTACCCGGCCTTTCGCGGCGCCCAGGAGCGCATCATCGAACGGGTCATCGCCGGTGGCGATGCCCTGGTCCTCATGCCCACCGGCGGCGGCAAGTCCCTTTGCTACCAGATTCCGGCCCTGGTTCGGTCCGGCGCCGGGATCGTCGTCTCGCCCCTCATCGCCCTCATGCAGGACCAGGTGGACGCCCTGCGTCAGCTCGGCGTGCGGGCGGCCTTCCTCAATTCCTCCTTATCGGCGGAGGAGGGGAGGGCGGTCGAACAAGGTCTGGTGTCCGGCCAATTCGATCTTCTCTACGTGGCACCGGAGCGGCTGCTGACCGAGCGCTTTCTGTCCCTGCTGGACCGGAGCCGGGTCGCCCTCTTTGCCATCGACGAGGCCCATTGCGTCTCCCAGTGGGGGCATGATTTCCGGCCCGAATACATCCAGCTCAACCTGTTGCATGAACGCTGGCCCCAGGTTCCCCGCATCGCCCTCACCGCCACCGCCGACGGCCTGACCCGCCAGGAAATCGTCGGCCGCCTCGGGCTGGAGGGGGCCGAGCAATTCGTCTCCAGCTTCAACCGTCCCAACATCCGCTATCGCGTGGTCCAGAAGGAGCAGCCGCGTCGCCAGTTGCTGGCCTTCCTGCGCGAGGAGCACGAGGGCGACTCGGGCATCGTCTATTGCCTGTCCCGGCGCGGGGTGGAGGACACCGCCGACTTCCTGCGCGGTGAGGGCTACCAGGCCCTGCCCTACCACGCCGGCCTGCCGGCGGAGACCCGCCGCCACAATCAGGCCACCTTCCTGCGCGGTGACCGGATCATCATGGTGGCCACCATCGCCTTCGGCATGGGCATCGACAAGCCGGACGTGCGTTTCGTCGCCCACCTCGACCTGCCCAAGAGCGTCGAGGCCTATTATCAGGAGACGGGCCGGGCCGGTCGCGACGGCCTGCCGGCCAATGCCTGGCTGACCTATGGCCTGGGGGACATGATCTCCCTGCGCCGCTTCATCGATGAATCCGAGGCCGAGGAGCGCTTCAAGCGGGCCGAGCACCATCGCCTCAACGCCATGCTCGGTTATTGCGAGACTACCGCCTGCCGGCGGCAGGTGCTCCTCAACTACTTCGGCGAGGACCAGGCGCGGCCCTGCGGCAACTGCGACACCTGCCTCGAACCCGTCGAGAGCTGGGACGGTACCCAGGCCGCCCGCAAGGCCCTCTCCTGCATCTACCGCACCGGCATGCGCTTCGGCGCCAACTACCTGATCGAAGTTCTCCTTGGCAAGGACAACGCCCGTATCAAGCGCTTTGGCCACGATAGCGTCACCACCTTCGGCATTGGCCAGGAATTGAGCGCGGACGAGTGGAAGTCCGTCTATCGCCAACTGGTGGCGGCCGGCCTGGCGACGGTCGATCTGGCGGGCCATGGCGCCCTCAAGCTCACCGAGGACAGCCGTCCCGTCTTGCGGGGTGAACGCGAGGTGCGGTTGCGCCGCGACCCGGCCCCGCGACAGCGCGCGGGGGCCGCGCGCCAGGACAAGGCCAGGCTCCAGGCCGGTATCATCGCCGATCCCGAGTCCAATAGCCTCTGGCAGCGCCTGCGCGCCCTGCGCCTCGACCTGGCTCAGCGCCAAAACCTGCCGCCCTATGTCATCTTCGCGGATATCACCCTGCGCGAGATGGTCCAGTTCCGGCCTCGCGACCTGGACGAGATGAGCCGGATCAGTGGCGTCGGCGCGGTCAAGCTGGAACACTATGGCCAGGATTTCCTCGCCGCCCTGGCGGCCCATGCCGCCGAGCACGGCTACCCCGCTGGCTGGCGGCCACTGTCGGGACCACCCCGGCGGCCCTCGTCTCCATCCCCGCCACCGCGCGCGGGCAAGTCCGGCCCAAGCCGCGACGGCGAGGATAGCCTCAGCGACACGGTGCGCCAGACCCTGGACCTGCGGCGCGCTGGCCTGTCGCCGGCGGAGATCGCCGACCGGCGTGGCCTCAAGCCCTCCTCCATCCAGACCCACCTCGCCCTCGGCATCGAGGCCGGCGCCCTGCGCCTCGGCGAGGTGACAAGCCTGAGCCCGGCCGAATTGCGGGCCATCGAAGAGGCATTCGAGGCCCTCCCCGCCGAAGCGCCCCTAGCCCTCGGCCCCGTCTTCATTGCCTTCGAGGGTAAATACGACTACGGCCTGTTGCGCTGCGTGCGGGCGGCCATGGAGAGCGGCCACTATTGATCCCGCCCTGATGTCTCTCGGCTGTAGCGTCCCGGGAATCGGGAATCGGGAATCGGGACCAGGGGCTTATGCCACGGGCTGGTCGGCGAGATAAGCCGCCAGATCAGCCTCGGGCATGGGCATGCCGAAGGCGAAACCCTGCACGTACTCCACACCGAGATCGATGAGTTCAGCCGTCTCGGCGTCATCCTCCACACCCTCTCCGATCACAATGAGGCCGAGACGGCGGCCAAGGTCAATGATCGACGAAGTGATGGCGCGGGTTGGGGCGTCACGGTGGATGCGGGAAACAAAGGCGCGATCGATCTTCAGCCCGTCAACCGCAAGGTCACGCACCGCGGAAAGCCCGCACCACCCCGAGCCAAAGTCGTCCAGGAGGACGCGCACGCCCTGGACACGCAAGGCCCGGAGGATCTCGTTGGCCGTGACGGGATTACGGATCAAGGCATCCTCGGTGACCTCGATGATGAGGCAACGCGGGGGCGCGGCGGCCTTATCCAAGGCGTCCTTGACCTGCGCGACGAGCCAAGGGGTCACGAGATCCGGCGATACGTTCACCGTCACGGCATGACCCCGGCCAAGACGCTGGATAGCCGCGACGGCCCTATGCAGCACCAGGGACGTCAGGCCCGCCATGAGCCCGGCGTGCTGGACCTCGCCCAGGAAATGCCCAGGTGGCACCAGGCCGTCCTCCTGTCGCCAACGCACCAGGGCCTCGATGGCGAACACCGAGGTATTATCGATCCGGATGATGGGCTGATAGTGCAGCTCGAATCCCGCCCCGCCGGATTGCATATCCGCCCTGAGGTTGGCGCGCATGCGCAGCCGCTGTATCGAGCCCGCGGATTCCTGACCGCTGTAGGCACGTATCAGCCCCGGCCCTTCGGACTTGGCCTGGTGCATCGCGAGGTCGGCCTCCTTCAGCAAGACGCCAATGGAGGGCACCGGGTCCAGCGTGGCGCTCACCCCCATGCAGGCTGTCAGCGCCACGGGAACCCCATCGAGCTCGAAGGGCTTTTCGAGGACTTCCGTCAGCCGCTCGGCGCCGGCAAAGGGTTGGAGGGGATCCGCCAGTCGCATGAGCAGGGCGAACTCATCCCCCTCGAGTCGCGCCAGGACCTCTCCCTCGCGCAGGCAGCCGCCGAGCCTTTCGGCCGTCAGGGTGATAAGGCGATCCCCCCGCTCGTGACCCAGGGTGGCGTTGACGTCCCCGAAGCGGTCGAGACCCAGCATCACCAAAGACCAGCCGGTGGGCGAGACCCATTTCTTGCCCGACATCTCCAGCAGGGCTTTGAGGGCATACCGATTGGGCAGACCCGTGAGGTCATCGCTGAAGGCCCGGCGCCTTTGTTCGTTGGCCTCCGCC
The DNA here is from genome assembly GCA_041307365.1 of Chromatiaceae bacterium. Lineage (GTDB taxonomy): Bacteria > Pseudomonadota > Gammaproteobacteria > Chromatiales > Chromatiaceae > M0108. The sequence continues at coordinate 4,153 of JBFZDM010000160.1, forward strand.
GCATCGCGAATGGCGAAATTCAGGCGGGCGAGAGACAAGGCCAGGGTTGCCACCGCGGCGAAGCGGGCAAATTCGCCAAAGGGGCCTGCCGGGCCCCAGCCGAGGGCCAGCGCGGAGGCAATCACCGCCAGGGAGGCGGGCAACATGCCACGCAGCGACAGGGCTTGAGCGGGTTTTAGCGGCTCCAGGTCGATGACGGCCGCCCAGGCCAGGGCGAGGACACTGATCAGCCAGCCAATATCCAGCCAGGAGCCCTCGACGTAGGTGTCGCGGGCAACTTGGACCCAGTAAAGGGTATTTGCCAGGGCAAAGACGATGAAACCCGTGACGAGCAGCCACCAACCCGGCGACACGCGAAAGCGGTGGACGGATACCAGCAAAAGGCCGAGGGCTATCAGGACCAGGTCCCCGCTGACATAGATGCCATTGATCAGCAGGGAGGCCGCCGGATCGGGGTCCGCGCGCCCCGATAGCCACCATTGGATGAATACCGCCAGAACGACAAAGACGCCGCCGCCGACGACCAGCGCATCATGGAGGTTACGATGGCGGCGGGGCACCTTGCCCATGAGCAGCCACAAGGCGATGACCTGAACCGGGTAAAAGGCCAGCCAGAGGGCATTTTCTGGCGGGAGCGGCAATGGGTCTTCCCGCCAGTGACCAAAGACCGCCCACCAGGCCTCCCCCAGGGTATAGAGGATCAAGCCGGCGCCGAGCATTGCCCACCCCAGGCCTTGGGGGCCACCGCGCGAGGCCCGAAGCAGGATGACGGCGGAGGAGAGCAAGGTCACCGCCACGTAAACCCCCCCATCAATCCAGGCAATGTAGGAGCCGGGGGTGCGAATCGCCACGGAAGTCGCGAAAACCGCTGTCAGAATCGACGCCAGGACCGCCAGCGCGACCATGAGCCGTTGCCAACTCGAAACATGCCACATAGGCCTCCTCCCCCTGCTTCGTTGCCCCCGTCCAGGAAACCCAGCGCCAGGATCGATCTGCCGCATCCCGTTCGGTTGCTTACTGTAACCCTCATCGCCACCTTGGGCCAGGAGATCAGCCGCGATCAGCCAGGGATATCCAGATTGGGGGATATCCAGACAGAACCAGAAAGAATTAACCTGGTTAATATAACAGGATTAGGCTGGCCCCGCATCGCGCATGCTCCCGCATCCAGGAGGGAGAATTGGCGGGGACTTGGGGTGATTGGCTGCGAACTCCGACAAAATGGCCACTGCTTGTCAGGCATCCTTTTCCCTCGGGCCTTGTTCGGATTACAATCCGGTTACAATCCGGTCCAGAACCCAGGAAAAGATCCCATGCGGCTTCGGCTCGAACGACCCGCGTTATGATCTTATCCAACCATAACTACAACCAGGAATGCCTCATGCGAAATACCCTATCCATGGACCTTGCCGAGCCCACGCCGAACACCGACGACGCGGTCGCCAGTCCGGACATCCCGGACTATCTGCGGCAGACCTATTGGTGGGCCTACCTGCATCCCAGGGCCGTGCGTATTTTCGAGCATCAGTGGATTGTCAATCTGATCCTCTGGGGCAACTTCGCGCGCCTGCGCGACAGCGCCCTGGACGAGCTGGGTCCCGAGATGGGTGCGGCGATTACCGGGCGCACCCTTCAGGTCGCCTGTGTTTACGGGGATTTCACGCCCAAGCTGGCCGAGCGGCTCGCACCCTCCGCCTCTCTCGATGTGGTGGACGTCGCCCCCATCCAACTGGAAAACCTGCGGCGCAAGATGGGACCCAGAGCCAACGTCCTTGGCGATTGCCAGGACGCTTCCGCCCTCGCCTTCGCGGACGCGAGCTTCGATCATGTAGTGGTGTTTTTCCTGCTGCATGAACTACCCGCAAAGGTCCGCAACCAGACCATGCGGGAGGTGCTGCGGGTCCTGAAGCCGGGTGGCAAGGCGGTCTTCGTGGACTACCACAAGCCTGTTTGGCAGCATCCTCACCGCTACCTCATGCTCCCGATCCTCAAGACCCTGGAGCCCTTCGCCCTCGATCTGTGGAGGACGGAAATCGCCGATTGGGTGTCCTCGCTGCCGCCTCCCGCCAGCATCGTCAAGAGCACCTTTTTCGGTGGGCTCTATCAGAAGGTCGTCATGATCCGATGATCGCGGCTGGGGGAATCCAGTTTAGCCTAGACGACGAGACCCCCATCCCGCCATCCCTCCAGGGTTTCCGCCGCCGTGCCTCGATGGTGGCCCCAGGCGTCAGGATAGAAGTCGCTGTTGGCGTGGTCGCTATCGCCGTGCGGACGGGGACCTGACCGCGGTCCACCGCTGCGTCCTCGCGGAAATCCTGGCCCATATCGAGGCACTCGCAGCACGGATGACCCGTTTCGAAACACAGTTACTCCAAGGCCTGGCGCCCTGGCAGTCGCTGTTGGTCTTGCTGAGACGCTACCGCTACAGGGTATCGACCGCATCGGCACCGCCATGCTGCTGGCGGAAATCTTGCTCCCCGAACCAGGTCAGGGCGGCCTCTTCGACGGTGGATTCGTTGAGGCTCATTTTTCCGGGAAAGACAACCGGTGCGTCTTCTGGATCTTTTCGCGCCATTCGGCGCCGAGCTGTGCCACGGCGGCAAATTCCGGCCAACGCGCGACCGCCGCTTGTACTTCCTTGATGAGGGTCGCCGCGCGGCCCCGCTTCATCAGTGCCGCCTTTGCGCATGCCTCAAAGTCCGCCAACGTGAAGCCATCCCGTTTCGCGTTCAGCGTCATCTGGTGCTTTGCCGTCCAGGAGCCGGAGGGATTGTAGCTGTAGGTCACGTCGAACGCTGGTGCCAGCGACCATTCGCCTTCCTTGTCCATCAGGAAGGCAATGTTCTTCACGTGGTCGTCCTGATTCCGCGCGACAATGTTGAAAGCCATCCGCCGGAATTGCTCCTCCACCGCCGCCATCGGCAGCCCGAGCTGGCGGATCGTCAGCAGCGCCTGCTCATAGGCGTAAGCGCCGGCTTGGTTGAAGTCGAAATGCGCCCGTGCGCCCAGCGACTGCATGTGCAACTTCTCGCCGCCGGGCAGGCGGTCGAAGCGGCGGGTCATGAAATGCCGCCGGCCGTCTTCCTCCAGCAGCCGGCACTCGCTCATCGCGATGCCCGCCGCCTTCGCCATCAGGTGATACGCATACTCGATGGCACCGTAGCCCTTGGGGTCCTCCAACTCCTTGTCCTTGTTGCCAATCACGCCATCGAAT
>JBFZDM010000166.1:0-3122 GCA_041307365.1 Chromatiaceae bacterium
GCCTTGGCACAGCTTGCTGTTGCCCCTCAATTGATGGAGCCGGTGATGGGACTGTCGGCCATGTCGTCGAAGATGGTCTTGAGCCCTTCCGAGTTGAGGGAGCCATGCATCTCGGTCTCCAGATATTCCTGTTTGTTTTCCTCGGACTCGAAATAGATCTTTATGGCGCTGTCGCCGCTGCCTTCGATGATGAAGGGCGCCTTGTCCAGGTCCGTCACGTCGTTGAGGGTGATGGGGTCGCGGGTGAAGGTCATCATGGCTGGTGGTCTCCTGGTGGGTTTTTCGAAGGGTAGAAGGGATCAGGACTGGCCCGCCGCGGCCGCTTGAACTTGGGAGTCCGGGCCGGACGCGGGGAAGATCAGGGCGCTGGTATCGAAGCCGGCGCCGCGGGCCTTGTCCAACAGATCGTCCAGGACCGCGGCGGGCAGTTGGGGCTGCCGGGCCAGGATCCAGAGGTATTCCCGGGTGGGACCCGAGATCAGGGCCCAGCCATAGTCCGGGTCCAGGGCAAAGACGTGATAGCCACCATAGAAGGGGCCGAAGAAGCTGACCTTGAGGCTGGCCAGGTCCGGTCCGGCGATGAAATAGGCGCGGCCCTTGGCCTCCCTCCAGGCCCCCTTGACGGGGTCATGGCCCCGGTTGAGGACATCGATGCCGCCATCTTCCCGCTTGGCATAGGTGGCGGTGACCTGGACGAGGCCCCGCTCGAAGGAATGATCCAGGCGGGCTATCTCGTGCCAGGTGCCGAGATAGCGCTCAGGGTCGAAGCCGCGGACGGGTTGCACTCCCTCGGGTACGCCGGTGCAGCCGGCCAGCAACAGGGCCAGGAGTGGGATGAGCAGGGAGAAGCGGGGCAGGTTCATCGGGCGGCTCCCAGGCCAAGGGGCCCTATGGGTCCGCCAAGGGGAACCGGATCGCGCCAGCCCGGCTTGGCCAGGAGCATCTGCACCGTGCCCAGGTCCCGCTCCCGGAAACCGCCCTCGCAATAGCTGAGATAGAAGTGCCACATGCGGATGAAGCGCGTGTCGAAGCCGAGCGCCCGCACCGAGTCCAGGCGGCCGAGGAAATTGTCCCGCCAGCGGGCCAGGGTCTCGGCATAGTGGAGGCCAATGTCCTCCAGATGGACAGTGCGCAGGTCACAGGCCCGGGTCATGGCGGTGGCGAGGGCTGTCACGCTGGGCAGGAAGCCGCCGGGGAAGATGTGCTTTTGGACGAAATCGACCTCCTTGAGGGCCGCCTCGTAACGCTGGTCGGCGATGGTGATGGCCTGGAGCAGCATGGCGCCCGCCGGCTTGAGGAGCCGCCCGCACTGGCGGAAGAAGGTAACCAGATGTTCGGCGCCCACCGCCTCCACCATCTCGATGGAGACCAGCTTGTCGAATTGGCCCTCCAGGTCGCGGTAGTCGGCCAGGCGCACCTCGATCCGATCGGCGAGCCCCGCCCCGGCGATGCGTTCACGGGCCAGTTGATACTGCTGGTGCGACAAAGTGATGGTGGTCACCCGGCAGCCGTGGTGGCGGGCGGCATGAAGGGCAAAGCCGCCCCAGCCGGTGCCGATCTCGAGGACATGGTCGGCGGGCCCCAGGTTCAGCTTGCGGCAGATACGTTCCAGCTTGGCGGTGGAGGCCTCCGCCAGGGTCATATCCGGGCGCTCGAAGACGGCGCTGGAGTACATGAGGGTCTCGTCCAGCCAGAGGCGGTAAAAGTCGTTGCCCAGGTCGTAATGGGCGGCGATGTTGCGGCGGCTGCCGGCGCGGTTGTTGCGGCGGGCGCGGTGCAGGAGGGCCCGCAGGGGGGCGGAGAGGTGGGCTAAGCCCTGCTCCATGTCCATCAGAGCTGGCCGGTTGCGGAGCAGCAGACACATCAGGCCGGTGAGGTCTTCGCAATCCCAGTAGCCAGCCATGAAGGCCTCGCCGGCGCCGACGGTGCCGCCGAAGGCCAGGGCCGGCCAGAAGGCGGGATCGCGCACCTCCACCTGGATCGGCGGCTCACCGGCGCCAAATTGCCAGGCCCGGTCCGCCTCATGCACCAGGAGCCGGCCAGAATCGAGACGAGCCAGCTTGTCCAGGACCAACCGGCGGGCCAGGGCCTGGTGGGGGGTGGCCCGCCTGGGTTCGGCAAGGGGGAGGGGGGTCGCAAGGGTCTCTTCTCGCATGGTGCTTACGCCTGGCCAGGCGCCTCCTTGGGGGGGTCGGGGGGCGGGTGGTCGATAAAGGGCACGCCCTTGAGCCAGAGCCGCAGGGCCTGCCAGTGGATATCGAAGATGACCTGGGCGGTCATGGCTGGGTAGCGCCAGAGGACCCGAGCCAGGCCGCGGCCATTGATCTCCTGGCGCCGCAGGACCAGGGTGGCGTCGAGTACGCTCTCTTCCCCGCGCAAGTCGTCCATGTGGACCACCAGGCGCTCGCCGGGCAGGTTGAGGCGCCAATGGTATGCCATGTCCATGGGGAGGAAGGGGGAGACATGCATGGCCTTGGGGAAGCGGAATTCCGGTCGCTCCTCCCGTCCCAGGTTGGCGCTCATGGGCAGGACATAATGGCGGCGCTCGCCCCAGGGGGTATTGGTCACCTCGCCGATGATGGCCTCCAGGGTCAATCCGTCCTCGCCAAAGCAATAGTAGAGGCTGATGGGATTGAAGCCATAGCCGAAATAGCGTGGGTGGGTGAGCATTCGTACCGGGCCCCTGGGCCGCTGGCCCGTCTGCCTTGCCACTTCCTGGCGCATGGCCTCGTCCAGGGGCAGGGCCGGATCGCCGCCATAGTCGGCGCGGCGGAACCAGGCTAGGTTGGGACCCCGGGTGGACCAGAGCCAGCGGCCCGCGAAGACCTGATCCAGTTCGCCGAGGTCTAGCCAGAGCATGAACATTGCGTAGCGGAATTCATGCGGTTTCGGGGAGAAACGGCGGTGGCGGATCCAGCCCTCGTAGAGGCAGCTTTCCATCAGGGAGACCCCGCCGCGCTGGCCGGTTGGGTGAGGCCGAGCCGTGTCGTCCCGGCCATTGCGGGCTGGTTGGGGCGGCCGGCATCAGCCGACCCTGGCGTGGCGGGTGCCGGCGGCAGGCTGAAATCCTCGCGGAAGTGGCTCAGGGCCGCCAGGGCGCTGACCAGGCCGTCCTCGTGGAA
>JBFZDM010000185.1:0-3045 GCA_041307365.1 Chromatiaceae bacterium
CCGGACAAGGTGGAGCAGCCGGCGGACCTGGCTGGCATGTACGCCTACCGCCGTCGTTTCAAGCCCTCGCGCCTGGTGGGCGAACCGGCGCCCCATTTCGGGTTGGGTCTGCCCGTCTATACCCGCGCCACCAGTCCACTGCGGCGCTATTCCGACCTCCTGGTCCACCAGCAACTTCGGACTTGGCTGCGTGGGGAGCCCCCGATGGACGCCCGGACGGTGGCGGCACGAGTGGGGGAGGCCGAGACGGCCGCGGCGGCGGTGCGCCGTGCCGAGCGCCTGTCCAATCAGCATTGGAAGCTTGTCTGGCTGCGCGCCCATCCGGACTGGTGGGGCGAGGCCGTGGTGGTGGACCGGGATGAGCGCAAGCATGTCCTCTTGATCCCGGACCTGGCCCTGGAGACGCGGGCGCGCCTGCAGGGCGAGCCAGGCCTCAATAGCCGGCTGTGGGTCTCGCCCCGGGAGGTGGATCTGCCGGCCCTGGATTGCCGCTTCCGGATTCGGGATTGATGGCCGTTGGGTCACTCGGGGCTAATAGCATCCTGCGCCACCCCTGACATTGGCGGTACTTGCTGAATAGCTACTAACCGAGCGTGCCAAGCACGGCGAAAAGTCCGACAATAGTCCTTATCGCCGCGCCAGTGTTCGGCGCGGCCCACGAGGCCAGCCCATGATCAAACTTCCCTTTAGCCGCAAGACCCAGGATGAGCCCATCGAGCGGCCCAGCGTCGCGTTCGCCGCCTATTGCGAGGCGGAGCGGGAACGGCGGCGCGACATGGCCGATGGTCTGGACGAGAGGCGCTTCCAGGCGGCTCTGGATCTGGCCCTGCAGCGGCTCCAATCCTTGGAGACGGCGGAGGGACGTCCATGATTATTCAACGCATCGAGGCCGAGTGTCTGCATCGCTACCGCCGCCTGCGCCTAGCGGATCTGCCGGAGCGGGGCATCATCGCCCTCAGCGGCGACAACGAGAGCGGCAAGAGTGCCATCGGCGAGATTATCTGTTTTGCCCTCTTTGGCCGAACATACGCCCTGGTGGAGGACCGCATCGGCAAGCTGGTGCATTGGGGTGCCGGCGAGGGGGCCGTGACCCTCCGGTTCCGCGTCAAGGGGCGATCCTATGAGGTCAGCCGTCACTTGACCCGCGACGGCGAGCAGTCGGCGCGCCTGGTCCTGGTCGATGCCCCGGACGAGCCCCTGGCGCGGGCCACCGCCGTCACCGACTTCGTCACCCGCCTGCTCGGCTATGGCTTCGACGACTATGTCGAGACCTTCTATCTCGCCCAACGCGAGATCGCCTCCCCCCATCCCCATAGCCCAGCCGTCCGCGCTATGGTCGGTGCCGCGCCCCTGGAGAAGTGCGCCGGTGGCCTCGGCGAGGAGATTCGCCAGACCGAGTCGGCGCTGGCGTCCCTGCTCGAGCGCCGCGAGGCGCTGACGGCCGAACTGGAGCGGCTTTCGCCCGAGGCTGGGCGGACGCAGGCCCTGGAACTGAACCTGGCGGAGATCGCCGAGCGCGAAGAGCGGTTGTCCACGCGCCTTCCCGCCCTGCAGATCGCCAGCGACGAATATAGCAACGCCTATCGCCGCCATGGCTCATACGGCATTCGCCGCTCCCTGGCTGGCCTCTTCGCGAATATTTTCTTTCTGGCCGTTCTCGCGGTCGGCGCGATCTGGGCCATGCTGCGCTTTCAGCCAGAGACCTGGCCTATGCCGGTTATCTTGACCTGGTTGGAGGGGGTAATTGCCGGGACCGGGCTGACGGCTCCCACGGTCGTCCTGGCCGTCGAGCTAATCCTCGGCGTCCTCCTGCTCCTCTTCTGGCTCTGGCTGGCCTTGCTGGCCCTGGGGCTGCGCCGGCGCCGGTCGCGGGCGCGGCGTCTCGCCCAGGAGTTGGATCGGCTGGATGCCCTCGAACCCCTGCCGGCGAGGTTGATCAATGCCCTCGGTCAAGGCGGGCCAGAGGAGGCAACGGTGGTCTTTATCGATCGGCCCGACGTGGAGCGTCGTGCCCGTTTGCGTCAGCGTATCTTGTTGATGGAGGCGACGGCCCAGGAGGTCTGTAGCGCCCTGGAGCATGAGGCCGTCTGGCTTAAGCGCGATCTTGGCCGGCTCGCCGCGTGGAAAGCCTCCGGAGAGGCGGGGCTGGAGCAGGCGCGGGCCGAGGGTCTGCGCCACCGCGACCTGACGCGGGAACTGGCGGATTTGGAAAAGCGCATTGCGGCGGATAAGGATTGGATCGTCACCCGCCGCCTGGCCATGGAACTATTGGAGGGCGCGGCGCGGGATCTGTCACGGCGTTTCGCCGAACGTTTGCGGGACATGGTGAGCCGGGCCCTGCCTCCATTCACCGAGGGCCGTTATGAATTTCTGGAGGTGGACGAGGGGCTGCAAGTGCGAGTCTATTCCGGCGACAAGCGCAACCTGTTAGACCTGGATGAAATATCAAACGGCACCCAGCGCCAGATCATGCTGGCCCTGCGGCTCGGTCTGTCCCAGGAACTGGTGGCACGGCTGACGCGTGACGATCAATTCGTCTTCCTTGACGAACCCTTTGCCTTTTTCGATAGCCGTCGCCTGCGCGGAGCCCTCAAGACCCTGTCGGAACTTGGGGGCGACCTGACCCAGTACTGGGTCGTTGCCCAACGCTTCCCGCAGGATTCCCCCATCGGTCTGGAAATCCCCTGCGGGCGTCATCCGGATAGCCTTACGGCTGGATTTCCGCAGACGCCCTGAATATGGCCTGGATGTAACCCTGGGCGCCATGGGTAAACACCCGTGGCGAAAGGTGTCGGCTTCTCGCCCTCGTCCGCGCCTCGCCTGGCGAAGCGGCCCTGGGTGGGCCAGTGATACCCAAATCTTGTAGGATCGGCCTTCAGGCTCGCCAGGCGCGGACCGGCCCTGTGTCCAGGTGGATGAAGCTTCCTTTGCCGTAATAGCCCACGCCGCCCCGGCTCATGGCGATGGCGGTATCGCGGACCTTGGAATTGGACGTACCGGCGAAGCTGACATCAAGGGCCTGGCCGGTTATATGGAGGCTGTTGC
>JBFZDM010000186.1:0-3417 GCA_041307365.1 Chromatiaceae bacterium
TGAAACTCTACTGCCATAACGATACCACCTCAGCCAGTAATTGCTGCTGGGTGAAGCCGCGCAGGTTCGCGGCTCCAAATCGACAAGCGGCCACACAGAGGCCGCAGCCCTTGCACAAGCTTTCATTGGTTACCGACACGGTGCGGCCGTCCCTCAGCTTCTGAGACTCGATGGCGCTGAAGGGGCAGACTTCCTGGCACAGCAGGCACCCGCTGCACTTTGCCGGGTCGATGGACGACACCATCGGGTCACTGGTCAGGAACTCCTGGCTGAAGAGACCAGCTACTTTGGCGGCGGCAGCGCTGCCTTGAGCCACCGACTCGGGGATGTCCCTGGGCCCCACACACGAGCCAGCCAGGAAGATGCCATCGGTCTGGGTCTCCACCGGGCGCAGCTTGGGGTGGGCCTCGATGAAGAAGTGGTTGGTGTCGTAGCTGACCTTGAGCGTCTGCGCCAACTCGGCGGCGCCATCGTTGGGCTCCGCCGCTGTGGCCAGTACCACCAGGTCGGCGGCTATCTCCACCGGCCTCCCGATGAGGGAGTCCTCGCCGCAGACCATGACCTTGTCGCCGTCCTGGTAGAGCTTGGAGACCCGGCCCCGGAGCCACAGGGTGCCGTATTCCTGCTGGGCGCGGCGGGAGAACTCGTCGAAGTCCTTGCCGCCGGCGCGGATGTCGATGTAGAAGATGTAGGACTGAACGTGCGGGTCATGCTCCTTGAGCATGATGGACTGCTTGGCCATATACATGCAGCAGAACTTGCTGCAGTAGGAGTGCCCCTTGAGCTCGTCCCTGGACCCGACGCAGGAGATGAAGACCACCGTGTGCGGGTGTTTACCGTCCGAAGGGCGGAGCACCTCGCCGCCGGTGGGGCCGGAGGCGTTCATCAGCCGCTCTAACTGCAGGCCGGTGATCACGTCGGGCAGGCGTCCGTAGCCAAACTCGCCGTATGCTTTGGGATCGGAGGTCTTGTATCCCGTGGCCACCACGATCGAGCCTATCTGGTAGGTGAGGACCTCGTCCTTCATGTCGTGGTCGATGGCGCCGGCCTGGCACAGCCTGACGCACTCGCGGCACTCAGAGCACACGCCGCACGCCAGACACCGCTGGGCCTCTTCCATGGCCTGCTCCGGCGTGAAGCCCAATTCCACTTCGGAGAAGCCCTTGGTGCGTGTATCGGCCGGCATCTCCGCCATCTTCAACCGCGGCTTCTCGGGATATTGCTCTTTCAGCTCTTGGATCTCTTCATCGCTGGGCTTCTTGGCCTCTGCCTTCGGTTCAGGCGCTGTCGGCAGAGGTTCACCTTTGAGGTACAGGTCGATGGATGCAGCGGCCTTGCGGCCGGAAGCCATGGCATCGACCACCATCAGCGGGCCGGTGACGGCGTCGCCGCAGGCGAAGATGCCCGCCGCGCTGGTGGCCAGGCTGGCTTCGTCAACCTTGACTGTGCCCCTGCCTGATACGGCGATGTCCGGGTCCTTGGCAAAGGTCAGGTTGGGCGCCTGGCCCAGCGCCGGGATGACGGTGTCCACGTCCAGCTTGAACTCGGAACCGGGTATGGTCTCGGGGCGGGGCCGGCCGCTGGCATCCGGCGCGCCCAGTCTCATCTTCACACACTCAATGGCCGTGACCTTGCCGCCATCGGCGATCACCCTGGTGGGCGCGGTCAGGAGCATGATCTGGATGCCTTCTTCTTCGGCGGCTGAGATCTCAACGTCGTTGGCCGGCATCTCGTCCCGGCCGCGGCGGTAGACGACGGTTACGGTGCTGCCCAGACGGCGGGCGACCCGGGCGGCGTCGATGGCCGTGTTGCCGCCGCCGATGACGGCGACACGCTGGCCTATCTGGACCTTCTGCCCCAAATTCACTGCCCTCAGGAAGTCAACGCCATGGAGCACCCCCTGGGACTCCTCGCCGGGAACGCCCAGCTTGAGGCTGTTGTGGGCGCCGCTGGCCATGAGTACGGCGTCGAACAGCTTCTGGAGCTCGGACAGCTTCGGCTTATCGCCGACCCTGGCATTGGTCTTTATCTCCACACCCAGCTTCTGGATGTACTCAATGTCTTTGCGGAGGATGTCTCGTGGCATGCGGTACTCCGGGATGCCAACGCGCACCATGCCGCCCGGCTCCGGGAGGGCCTCGAATATGGTCACCTCATGGCCGGCCAGGGCCAGGTCGTGCGCCGCCGTCAGGCCCGCGGGGCCGGCGCCGATGACCGCCACCTTCTTGCCGGTCTTCGTGATCTCGGGAACCGGGAGAGTGGTGATATCGTACTGGTCAGAGGCAAACCTCTTGAGCGAGCATATGGACAGCGGCTGGTCCACGTAGCCCCGCTTGCAGGCCTGCTCGCACGGATGGAAGCAGACGCGGCCCAGGACTGCCGGCAGGGTGTTGGTGCGCCGGATCAACTCATAGGCTTCCTTGAACTTGCCGGTGGCGATCAGCGCCAGATATCCCTGGACGTCCATGTGAATGGGGCAGGTGGTCTTGCACGGAGGCGTCTCTCTCTTATCGATGACATACTTGTTGGGCACAGCCTGCGGGAACGGGATGTAGATGGCCTTGCGCTTCCCCATCCCCATGTTGAACTCGCTGAGCACTTCCACGGGACAGCCCTTGGTGCAGTCGCCGCAGGCGGTGCACTTCTTGAGGTCAACGTAGCGGGCTTTCTGCTTGATCTTGACTTCGAAATTGCCCACGAAGCCTTTGACTTCCTGCACCTCGGCGCAACTAAGGAGCGTGATATTGGGGTGCTGGGCAACATCCACCATCTTTGGCGTCAGAATACAGGCTGAGCAGTCGAGGGTGGGGAAGGTCTTGTCTAACTGGGCCATGCGCCCGCCGACTGTAGGCTCCCGCTCCACCAGCACTACTTCGTGACCGGCATTGGCGATATCCAGCGCTGCCTGGATGCCGGCGATACCGCCGCCGATGACCAGGGCCCGCTTGGTCAGGCCGAAGCGCTTGGGGAAGAGCGCCTCGTCGCGGCCCACCTTGGCCACGGCCATCCGCACCAGTTCGATGGCCTTCTCAGTGGCGGCGTCCTTGTTGTTGCCGTGTACCCAACTGCAGTGCTCGCGCAGGTTGGCGATTTCCAGCAGGTACGGGTTCAGCCCGGCCTGGGCCACGGTCTTGCGGAAGGTGTTCTCGTGCATTCGCGGCGAGCAGTTGCCGATGACGACGCGGTTCAAACGGTTCTTGACGATGGCGTCGCGCACCGAAAGCTGCCCCGGTTCGCTGCAGGTGTACTTGTTGGCATCCACGAAGGCCACCATGGGAAACTTCTTGGCTGCTTCCAGCACCTTGTCGATGTTGATAGTGCCGCCTATGTTGGCGCCGCAGTGGGAGATGAAGACTCCGACTCTAGCCTTACGTTTTCCCTCTAAGCGAGTCCTTTTTTCCCCAGCATGGGCAGTGG
>JBFZDM010000187.1:0-3634 GCA_041307365.1 Chromatiaceae bacterium
CCTGAATTCCTGGTCACCTGTCCCCTGGTGGAGATGGCCAAGGGTAGCGGCCCTCTGCGTTTCGTTCATCGCCGTCCGCGCCGGGATGGCGGCACCCTGGACGCCGAAGTCTACGCCGCGCCCATGAGGGTCACGCGCGGCGGGGTGACGCGGGCGTATGTGGTCGAGTCCATTCGGGATCTGGCCCAGGATGTGCGCTTTTCCCACGAGCAGAAGCTCTCTGAGCTGGGGCGCCTGGCTGCCGGTGTCGCCCATGAGATCTACAACCCCTTGACCTCGGTGCGCATGGCCCTGCACGCGGCCCTCCAGGCCTTGGGTGCCACCCCCCCTTGTCCGGATTTGGCCACTGAATACCTTGGACTCGTCGAACAGGAGGTGGACAAGTGCCATCAGGTCACCGAGCGCCTGCTCAAGTTGAGCATACCGCCGCCGAGCCATCATGAGCTGGTGTGCCTGGACCGGGTGGTGGACGATAATCTGCGGCTGCTGCACTGGGAGGCTTCCTCCGCTGGCGTGACCATCCAGCGTGACTTTGCCCCCGGGCCCCTGCGCATCCTCGGCACCGACAGCGAACTGCGCATGGCCACCCTCAATCTGTGCCAGAACGCCCTCCACGCCATGCCCCAGGGTGGTGTACTGACCGTGGCCCTTGGCCGCGATACTGGCCGCGTGGTGCTCCGCTTCGCCGATACCGGCACCGGCATCCCCCCGAGTGATCTGCAACGCATCTTCGAGCCCTTTTTCAGCCGCCGCGCCGACGGGGTGCGCGGCACCGGGCTAGGGTTGGCCATCACCAAGGAAATCGTGGAGCGTTTCGACGGTGCCATCTCCATCGAGAGTGTCCCGGGGCAGGGAACCCAGGTCACCCTCGTCTTCCCCGACGCCGCCACGGCCCTGGAAGTCTGAGCCATGCCGAAACGCATCCTGGTGGTTGAGGACGACGCGGTCCTCAACCGTTTTTTGGTGATGCAACTGCGGAACCAGGGTTACGAGGTGACGGGCGTGGTCAGTTGGCGCGATGCTGACCGCTACCTTGGCCACCACGAGCCCCACCTCATCCTTACCGATGTTCGGATGCCTGACGGCGACAGCCTGGAGCGCCTGCCAGACCTGGTGAAGAACCAGCCTGTAGTGGTACTCACGGCCTATGGCTCGGTCCGCAACGCGGTGGATGCCATGAAGGCCGGAGCCTTCGAGTATCTGCTTAAACCGGTGAGCCCCGACGAACTGATCCTGGTCGTCCAGCGCGGCCTGGCCGATGCCTCCCTGCGACAGGACCATAAGTTCTGCCAGCAGCGGCTGCTGGCTCGCGATGGCTCCACCTGCTTCATGATTGGTGTCAGCAGCCCCCTGATGCGGGTCAAGGAGATTATCAACGACGTGGCCCCCGCGGACATTACAGTCCTGATCCAGGGCGAGAGCGGTTCCGGCAAGGAACTGGTGGCCCGCGCCGTCCATGACCAGAGCCGGCGCGCCAAGCACAATTTCGTCGCCGTCGATTGCTGTACCTTGCAGGAAAAGCTGTTCGAGTCCGAGCTCTTTGGCCACGAGCGGGGGGCCTTCACCGGCGCCGACAAGCTCAAGCGCGGCCTCATCGAGGGTGCCGAGGGGGGCACCCTCTTCCTCGACGAAATCGGCGAGATCGAGTCCACCATCCAGGCCAAGCTGCTGCGGGTGCTGGAAACCGGCGTCTTCCGGCGCCTTGGCGGCACCCGCGATCTTCAGGCCAACATCCGCGTCGTCGCCGCCACCAACCGAGACCTGGGGCGTCTGAGCATGGAGGGGGGGTTCCGTGCCGATCTCTACTACCGCCTGAGCGCCTTCGTCATCGAAACACCCCCCCTGCGCGACCGGCGCGACGATATCCCTTATCTCGTCAATCATTTCATCCGGAACCACAACTTCAGCCGTCGCATCAACAAGAGCATTTCCGCCGAATGCATCCGGCGGCTTACCGCCTACGACTGGCCGGGAAACGTGCGGGAACTGAAAAATGTGGTCGAGCGGGCCATCATCCTGTCACGGGATGCCCACATGATCCGTCCCGAGCACCTGGCCTTCGCTGGGCACCGCAACGTCAAATGCAGCCTCAACTTCGATCACGACCCTAGTCTGGAGGAGCTGGAAAAGGAATACCTGCGCCTGCTGTTGAGCAAACACATGGGCCACCGCGGCAAGGTGGCCGAGGTTATGGCCGTGAGCGAAAGGAATATCTACCGGCTGATCCAGCGGCACAGGATTCTGGAAGGTTAGGGAGCTGGACGCAGCGTGGGCCTTATGCTCGGTCGCGGCCTCCTGATGCGCTGGCCCCCGCCAAGCTGGGGAATGTGCGGCGAGCATGCCTGGGTCCAGGCACCCTCTATCTTGGCCTGACCTGGCCTGGCTGCTAATGGCCTTGGAGTGGGGTTGGGTTGGGGGTTGGGGGTTGGCGATGGCCTTTCTAATCGCCGCCTTCTCACTTGAACAGGTCTTGCGCCCGCTGAAGCAAATCGGTGGTGCTGGATTGGGCGGGGCCCGTGCCGGCGCGATCCGCCGGGTCGAAGAGTTCACAGAAGTTGGCCCGCTCCTTGTCCAGCACGGGCTCGGTCATGGGCTCCCGGCAATCATTTGGGCGGCCGGGGGCGAAGTGGCGGCAGTTGCGGCAGACCCGCGTGGGCTTGCCGCAGCCCAGACAGAGGGTCTCGCGCCCGTAGTCGAACTTGGCCAGGGGGCGGCCACAGCGCCAGCATTTGCCAATGATCTCCGTGTCCATGCCGTGGGCTCCTTGGTCAATGGGCGCTCAGGCGCAGGTAACGGTTGGCCTCGTCGAGCAGTTTGTGACGGCCGAACAGAATTTTCCAGCGGTTGCCGCCGACCTGGCGCCACAGCCAGGCCGCCCGCACCCCGGCCAGGAGCAGGGAGCGGATGCGGTTCTGATTGTCCGGGTTCTGCAGATAGTTCGACTCACCCCGCACCATGATGCGCGGCTGGAGCTGGCTGAGGGTCCGGCTGTAGATATCTGCCAGGTGGGCCAGCAGGTTGGGGTGCAGCATGGGGAAGTGGGCTAGCTTGGCGTGGGCTTCCTCGATGCCCTGGGCAATCTGCTTGACCATGGCGGGCCGACCGTTCAGCACGGATTCCAGCTTGAGGAGGGCGAGCAGGTAACGGGTGAACTCCAAGTCCTTGGGCGTCTTGCCACTGAGTTGGTTGGCTAGTTCCCGCACGCCGGGGGTGAGCGCGCCGGGGGGGCCAAAGATTTCGGCGGAGCTGTCGGCGTCCTTCTGGAACAGGCTGTGGATACAGGGCTCCATCAGGTCCGTGTCCACCGTGCCCTTGGTGGCGATGTGGCGCACGCAGAGGCTGGCCTGGTAGATGGCCCCCAGGGCGATGAGGCGGTCTTGATCGGTGTAGGTCATGGGCATGGCGGGTTTGGGTCGATGGGCGGGGGGCCGGGGAGGCAATCCTAACCGGGGAGGGGGTCCTTCACCAAGGGTTAGCCCCAGGTCTCTTCGATGACACCGCCGCCCAGGCACTCCTCGCCCCGGTAGAGGACCGCGGATTGACCCGGGGTGACGGCCCTTTGGGGCTGAAGGAAGTGGATCTCGGCGTGATCGCCGGCAAGGCTTGTCACCACACAGTCCTGGGGAGGCTGGCG
>JBFZDM010000198.1:0-7544 GCA_041307365.1 Chromatiaceae bacterium
GCCTTGGGCTTAGAAAATTGCTTTTATGGTGGTTGAATCCGCCGCGGCCGAGCAGGATCCGCGGCTGCATGTGCATCCAGGCCCGCAACCCTCTAGGACCCACCCAGGCCGATAGGTGGCCCATAGCCGGCCATTCTCACGGACTTACCCTCTCCCGCTGTCGGCATCTGCATCCGGTGGCCCTCTTGAGGTATGATCGTAGCCAGTTCTCGCGGCGGGACCAACAGGGCGGCCGCGGGCGGTTGGCGCGCAGGGCCTGGCGGACCCAGGCCGGCCGATGAGAGGCATCGACTAACGCCCGTCCCAGGGGGACGGCAGTGGAGGAAACCATGGGCATGGGTGGCATCAGCATCTGGCAGCTCCTGATCATTCTGGTGATCGTGTTGCTGCTCTTCGGGACCAAGCGGCTCAAGAGCTTAGGCTCAGATTTGGGTAATGCGATCAAGGGCTTCCGGTCCGCCATGAGCGATTCGGAGAAGGAGGAAGAGGCGCAAAAGCGGCTGGAGGAGTCTTCTCCACCCCCATCCGCCAACGCTACGCCCTCCGCCACGCGGACGGCGACGCCGGACCCAGCGGCCAGGGCCGAAGACAAGGACAAGGTATGAGCCCCTTGTTAGGGCGCGGGCCGGAGTGGGGTTATGTTCGACATCGGCTTTCTTGAACTGGTGGTCGTCGCGGTGGTAGCACTGCTGGTGGTGGGGCCGGAACGTCTGCCGCGACTGGCTCGCACCGCCGGGCTCTGGCTGGGGCGGGCGCGGCGAACCCTGGCGACGGTGAAGGCGGAGATCGACAGGGAACTCAAGGCCGAGGAACTCAAGGAGATCCTGGCCAAGCAGGCCCGCGCCAATCCGCTCGAGACCATCATCGAGGCACCTGGCACCAAGCCAGAGACCGCAACCCCCAGGACCGAGTCACCTCCGTCCAAGCCAGACTCCACTGGCTAGGCACCGGGGACGCCAGCCCTGGGCTATTGCCCCGATCGGTCAGCACCTAGCCCTGGCGACCCCGGCAGGCTGGCGAGTCTTGCCTCCCTTTTGATTGCAACCCAGCGAGTGCAGCTACCGCGATGACAGCGCCGGCATACCACGAGGATCCGGGCCCGGAACAGCCTTTTATGTCGCACCTGGTGGAACTGCGCGACCGCCTGTTGCGCATGGTGCTGGCGATAGCGATCGCTTTCCTGTTCCTTTTCCCCTTCGCCAACGATATTTATACCTTTATCGCCGAGCCCATCCGCGCCCAGTTGCCGGAAGGCTCGACCATGATCGCCACCCAAGTGGCCTCGCCCTTTCTGACGCCCTTCAAGTTAGCGCTGGTGGGGGCGGTTTTCGTGGCCATGCCCTATCTGTTGTTCCAGCTCTGGGGTTTCGTGGCACCGGGCCTCTACCAGCACGAGAAGCGCTTCGCCATGCCGCTGCTGGCGTCCAGCATCATCCTTTTCTATCTGGGCATGGCCTTTGCCTATTTTGTGGTTTTCCCTCTGGTTTTCGCCTTCTTCACGGCGACGACGCCGGAGGGGGTGGCCCAGATGCCGGATATCGCCTTTTATCTGGAGTTTGTCCTCAAACTCTTTTTCGCCTTCGGCATCGCCTTCGAGATCCCCATCGCCACCATCCTGCTGGTGGCGATGGGCATCACCACGGCGGAGAGCCTGACCGCCAAGCGGCCCTACATCATTGTCGGCGTCTTTGTCGTCGGTATGTTGCTGACACCGCCGGACGTCATTTCCCAGACCCTGCTGGCGATCCCCATGTGGCTTCTGTACGAGGCGGGCATCTTCTTTTCCCGCTTCTTCAAGCGCGGGAATCGGGAGGAAGCGGACACTGAAGACCCCTCTCCAGGGTCAGGGGCCCGCGCGGGGATGGCGGCGGCGGGCGCCGCTTCAGCGCCAGGGGGTGGGCTGGACCCCGCGGGTGGCGCCGTCGCCGCGGGGGCTGCCGCGACGGCGGGTGACATCATGGTCGGCCGCGACATCGCCGGTGGCGACCCCTTCGACCGCGAGCGCTTCGTCCCCTTGACGCCAGAGGAGATGGAGGCGGAACTCGATGCCATAGAGGCGGCAGAGGCGGCGCTGGATGATGCGGAAGAAGGGGAGGAAGAAGACGACGCGGAGCCTGCTGCCGCGATCGACCCCATCGATACCCTGCTCGAGCGGGTAAAGGAGCTCCGTGACCTGGAGAACGAGGCCGGGGCCCGCCAGCTTCTCTATCGCGTCCTTGCCGATGGGGATGACTCTCAGCGCGGGGTGGCCATGAACATCCTGACGGAGATGGACATGCCCTGACGAGGTCCCCCCGGGACGCGAAGCGTTGCGGCGACCCGAGCCAGTTCCAATCCTCTCCGTCTCTATAAGGAGCTAACGCGTCTCATGGCCTCCGCCACCCAGATCCACTACAAGCAAAATCGGCTCAAGCAACTGCGGGCCTTTTGTCACGCCGCGCGCTCCGGCAGCGTCAGTGCCGCCGCCGATCAGATCTTTCTGAGCCAGCCCACCGTTTCCCTGCAGATCCAGGCCCTGGAGCGGGAATTCGATACCCTGCTGTTCGAACGCCGCGGCCCCAAGATCAAGCTCACCCCGGCGGGGGAAGTGCTTTATGAGCTTGCCCTGCCCCTGGTCGAGGGCATGGACAAGCTCCATGACACCTTTTCCAGCCAGTGCGGGCGGATGGACCAGGGCACCCTGGACGTGGCCGCCGGCGAATCGACCATTCTCTACATCCTGCCCGAACCGGTGCGGCGTTTTACCGCGAGCCATCCGGGCATCGAGATCAAGCTGCACAATGTCACCGGCCGCGATGGCCTGGCCATGGTGCGGGCCGACGAGGCCGACCTGGCCGTGGGCTCCATGATCGATGTCCCCGATGACATCACCTACCGGCCCTTCGTCACCTATCGACCCAAGCTCATCACGCCCCTGGACCATCCCCTGGCGGCCAGAACGAGTGTCACCCTGGAGGATATAGCCCCTTTCGGACTCATCCTGCCGCCGCGGCACCTGAGTACCTGGCGGACGGTGGATCTGGTCTTCCGCCAGCACGACCTGGGCTACAAGGTCACCCTTGAGGCGGGTGGCTGGGAGGTCATCAAAAAGTACGTGGAGTTGGGTCTCGGCATCTCCATCGTCACCGACCTCTGCCTCACCGGTCAGGAGCGGCTGTCAGCCATCCCGTTGGAGCAGTATTTCCCCAAGCGCAGCTATGGCATTGTCCTGCGCCGGGGCAAGTTCCTCTCGCCCCAGGCCAAACGCTTTCTTGACGTCCTCGACGAAACCTTTACTGGCCAGGAGGTGGAACCCCTCATCCAGGGTCCGGAACGCGGCAAATGGGAGGACACCCATTTGGGGTGAGGTCCCCGGAGGCGGGCGGAAATAAGGCAGCAGGTCCCGCGATGGCCAGCCAGGCCGGATCCTGGGCCAGGTCGCCGTGATGGCCGACGGGGTATCGGGTCATGGCGGAGACGGCCGTGTCATGTCGCCGGTTTTTTTGTCCTGCCCTCGCTAGCGGTCATGATCGGGAAAGGTCGCGGTTGATTTCTCACCCCCATGCGTCCGCCAGGCCAGGGCCAGTCTGTAGAGACGATTCTTCTTGTCGCCGGCGACCTCCGCCGCGAGGGCGGCGGCTTGGTTGAGGGGGAGTTCGCGGGCGAGGATAGCCAGGACGCGCTCGCCCTCGGCCTCGACGGTGACCTGATCGCGAGAGCCCTCCACCAAGAGGACGAACTCGCCCTTTTGCTGGTCTGGGTCACCGCGCAGGCGCGGCGGGAGATCTTCCAGGGTGCCGGTGAGAAAGGTTTCGAAGCGCTTGGTCAGTTCGCGGGCCACCACGGCGCGGCGCTGGAGGCCAAGGCTGGTGGCGAGGTCGGCCAGGGTCTCCAGGACGCGGTTGCCGGCCTCATAGAAGACCAGGGTGCCCGGTTCCCGGGCGAGGCTGGCTATCCAATCCCGGCGTCTGGACCTGGCGCGGGGCGGGAAGCCGAGAAAAAGGAAGCGGTCGCTGGGCAGGCCGGCGGCGGAGAGGGCGCAGATGGCGGCGTTGGGACCTGGGATAGGCACAACCGTGATGCCGGCAGCCCGCGCGGCGGCAACCAGGGGATAGCCTGGATCGCTGATGAGGGGCGTGCCGGCGTCCGATACCAGGGCCAGGTCCTCGCCGGCGGCCAGACGTCCCAACAGGCGCGGGACTAGCTTCTCCTCGTTGTGCTCATGGCAGGGGGTCAGGGGTGTGCCCAGGCCATAATGGGCGAGAAGGCCAGCGGTATGGCGGGTGTCCTCGGCGGCTATGACGGCGACCCGCGCCAGGACATCCAGGGCGCGCTGGCTGATGTCCGCCAGATTGCCCATGGGCGTGGCCACCACGTATAGTACACCCGAGGGTTGCGACAAGGTCTTTTCTCCCGAGATTCAACAGGCCCGCCATGACGAAGCCGATTCATACTGTCCGCCGCCAGGGTTTATCCAGCCGCCGGGCGTCTGCCCACCGGGAAAGTCACGACGCCCTTGGCCCCGGCTCGGTACTCACCACCCGGAGACCTGGCGCCATTCCCCTCTTTCTCGCCCTGGTCCTGGCGGCCCTGACCTTCCTGGTGACGGGCTGCGCGGGGGACCAGAGGGCCGCGGCCCCCGCCGCCAACCAAGTGGCGCCGGTAAAAGCCGCGGTCCCGGCCCAAATCGCCGTCCTCCTGCCGGAAGCGGGCCAGTACGCCGCAGCAGGGGCGGCGGTGCGCGCTGGCATTCTCGCCGCCCAGGGCGCCAGCGGACAAGGACCAGAGGTACGCTTTTACCCGAGCCGCGACCCCGCGGGGGTGCCGGAACTACTTCGCCAAGCCGCCGCCAACGGTGCGAGCCTGGCTATCGGCCCCCTGGAGAAGGAGGCGGTCGATGCCCTCGCCGTCCAACCGGCCCTGCCCCTCCCCACCCTGGCCCTGAACCAGGCCGCCAATGAGTCCTCGCCGTCAAATCTCTATCAATTCGCCCTGGATCCGGAGGACGAGGCCGCCGACGCCGCGCGCAAGGCCTGGGCAAGCGGTTATCGCTCCGCCCTCCTTCTCTATCCGGCCAGTCCCTGGGGGGAGCGCCTGGCCAATGCCTTCCAGCGCGAATGGGTCAGCCGCGGTGGAATCCTTGTCGCCTCCCATGCCTTCGACCCGAAGGTACCAGACCCGGCGTCAGAGCTGCTCAGGGAATCCTTCGCTGGCTCCGCCCTGGCCACTCCCGCCGACTGCCTCTTCCTGGTCGCCACCGCCCCTCAGGCGCGAAGTCTCTGGCCCCAGCTTCTGGCCAATGTCCAGGTCCCGCCACCGGTCTTCTCCACCTCCCATGTCCACGAGGGCTTTCTGGACCCGGAGGGCAACCTGGCCCTGATGGGGCTCACTTTCGTCGATATCCCCTGGATGATCGCCAGCGACCCGGCCGATCCCTTGTCCCGGGGGAGTCTGGAGAGGGCGACGGGGGGGATCGACCCACGTTACGCACGGCTCTATGCCATGGGCATCGACGCCTATACCCTGGTCCAGCATCTGGAGGGCCTGAGGATGCGCCCCGGCGCCTACCTCGATGGCCGCACCGGACGTCTGAGCCTGGACAACCGGCGCCGAATCCAGCGCGAACTCACCCTGGCGCGCATGGACAGCCTGGGGCCGGTAAGGGTGACCGGGAATGGAGCCGCGGCGATCATCCAGGATGGGGTTCAGTCCTCCGGAGGCGGAGGGCCGCGCCTTGCCGCCCTCAATCCCTGAAACGACCCGGGCCATAGGCGCCGACAAGGAGCGCCTGGCCCGCGCCTATCTGGAGGACCAGGGGCTGCGGCTGGTGGCGAGCAATTACCGTTGCCGGCGTGGCGAGATCGACCTGGTGATGCGCGACGCCACCACATTGGTCTTCGTCGAGGTCCGCTTTCGCGCCTCGGACCGCTTCGGCGGCGCGGCCGCGTCGGTGGGCCCTGCCAAGCAGATGCGTCTGACGGCCGCCGCCAGCCACTTTCTGCAACGGAAATCCCTCAACCTCCCCTGTCGCTTCGATGTCATCGCCATTGGCGCCGGGGACCGCATCGACTGGATTCAGGATGCCTTCCATGCCCAATGATTGCCTTGATCGACCAAACGCCCGCCCCTGCTGGCGCAAGTCCCTCTCGGCCCTTGTGGCCCTGAGCCTGGCCCTTCCCCTCCTGCAGGGCTGCGCCATGTCCTTGGTCGCGGCCGGGGTGGGCGCGGCCGTGGGGGCCACGGTCATGATCCGCGATCGGCGCGGCCAGGAGGCGATCATCGACGACAAGCAGATCGAGTTCAAAGGCCAGGATTGGCCGGGCTCTGGCTCCAAATGCCAGGTCGCGGTCAACAGCTATAACCGTGTCGCACTGCTGACGGGCCAATGCCAGAATGAGGCCGCGGCCAGGAGCCATGCCGAGCGCGTCAGCAAGGTGCCCAAGGTAAGCCGAGTGGTGGACGAGATCACCATAGGCCCCTTTGCCAGCCTGCATCGCCAGGGCGAGGATACCCTCATCACCTCCCGGGCCAAGCTAGCCCTGGTCGATGTTGATATCAAGGGCTTCGACCCCACCCGCGTCACGGTGGTCACCGAATCCGGTATCGTCTATCTCATGGGACTGGTGACCGCCGCGGAGGCCGAGGCGGCGGTCGAAAAGGTGCGCTACGTCCCCGGCGTCGTCAAGGTGGTGAAGGTCTTCGAAATCTTGAAGGCGCCCCCGACGGCGGCGGCCAAGGCCACCGACCAGGACATTCCTGAAGCAACGGCGGGTGGTCTCAACGCAACCGGTGATGAAATCAGCGACGAAGCCAGCGGTTACATTGACGATGACGCCATCTGATCCCCTAAGCCCGGAGATAGTCGCCGACCTGAGGGCCATCGCCGGACCTGGCGCCCTGCTGCTGGACCCGGCGGATCGCTGGTCCTATGGCTACGACAACAGCCGCCGCCAGGCCCTGCCCCAGGCGGTGGTCTTGGTAGAGGCGGCGGAACAGGTCGCGCCCCTGGTCGAAATCTGCAACCGGGAAAGGCTGCCTCTCATAGCCCGCGGGCGTGGCACCGGTACCACGGGGGCGACGGTGCCGGATCAGGGGGGGCTAGTCCTGTCCTTTGAGCGCATGGACCGTATCCTGCGCATCGACCCCGACAACCGCCTGGCGATCGTGGAACCCGGTGTCACCAATCAGGCCCTGCAACGAGCAGCGGCGAAACTCGGCTTCTTCTGGCCACCAGACCCCACCAGCGCCGCGACCTGCACCCTGGGCGGCAATCTGGCCTGTAACGCCGCTGGGCCACGCGCCGTGAAATACGGCACGCCGCGCGAGAACACCCTGGGGCTGACGGCCGTCACCGGGGCCGGCGAACGAGTCCGCACCGGAGTCCAGACCACCAAGGGCGTGGTCGGCTACGACCTGACCCGGCTCATCATCGGCTCCGAGGGCACCCTGGTCCTCATCACCCAGGCCACGCTCAAGCTCACGCCCCTGGCGGAGGCCAGGCGCACCCTGCGCGCCAGCTACGCCGATATCCATGCCGCCGCCGCCGCCGTGTCCGCCATCATGGC
>JBFZDM010000199.1:0-6125 GCA_041307365.1 Chromatiaceae bacterium
CCAGAGCCAGGGCATCGGGAAGCGGGAGTCGCCTTTCTCGGTCATGATGTTTGTCCGGTGGTCCAGGGTCCTAATGACCCGGGTGTTTTGGTTGCCAGGCGCTGGATTCCAGAGCGGAAAGGCCGCCTGGAATCCAAGATGGCATCGGGTTCGGCACCCTTGCGGTCGGTCCCGGCCCGCGGTCGGGCTTGGTCAATCGATCACCCAGGCCCTGACCTTATCCGGTCCCGGGATACCGCCGGCATGGACCACCTTGCCGTCCACCACCACCCCTGGCGTGGACATGACGCCGAAGGACATGATCGTGGCGAAATCAGTGACCTTCTCCAGGGCGATCTCCACCCCCGCCTCCTTGGCCGCCTGGGCGATGACGTTGGCGGTGATCTCGCAATTGCGACAACCCGAACCCAACACCTTGATGTTTTTCATATCGCCATGCTCCTGACGTAACCCTGAGTTGTTAAAACGGTGAGATGAATAACGTTGAAGGTGACGATGTGGGCGGCACCGCCGGCGAGCGTCCACTTACCGTAGGGATGAGACATACTGTAGGTTCCATGATGGGGATTGTTATCAAGAGACCGCCGCTTGGGGATGCCAAAATCTTGTAGAAGAGGCAGGCGATCTCCAGGATACTGAACCCCAAATTGTGGAAGTGCAGGACCACCAGCATAGAGTTGGCCGGTTCAAGTCGTAAATGATTGTCATGCTGCCGCGCGGGATGGCGATCTGGTCGTACATGACCTTGACCCAGGGGCCAGGCCACTGGGTGGTGCAGAAGGCGGCGGCGACGATTTTTTGGACAGCCGGATCGTAATGATGGTCGTTGACGCCTTAGAAGAGGTCGAAGGGTGGCTCGGGGATCAGAATTAAAATATACGTACATACGAATATATCGTCAAGCCCACTTTTCATCCATGGTCATCACCGATCCCCGATTAATGGGGCATTGCTCGGTACCCCTGGCGGTATCGCCCCACCTCACCCCTACTGCATGGACCCGGACCAGCGCTTCGCCCGGCGCGCACAAGCCCTCAGCACGTCGGAACTCCTGGCGGTAAACCCGAGTCTTCGTGGGTCTGGGGGTAGGCAAGATGAGGATGTCGTTCGCCCGGCGCGGCCTTGCGCGCGGATCGACCAGTACGCGGCGCTGGTCACCGGCTCCCGACGCCTGTAACCTACTCGCCACGCCAGCCGCCCGTGACCACCCGGGCGGTTAAATTTTCTTTCCTTTATCCTCCGATTTGAAAGACGGAGCATGCGCACGCCTTTCCTGCTTTATTGGGTGCTGAGTCTTGCCGTGCTCGCCATCGGCGCCGTACTGGTTTGTCCGGGCGGCGAATGCGGCCTGACCGCCTTGGATCATTGGGGCTTGAGCCTGGCAAACGATCTGCGTAGTGGGCCACTGGATCGGGCGATGGCCGGTGTCACCTGGCTGGGTTCGCTGTTCGTGCTGGTGCCATTGGCCGCCTTGGCGGCATGGTGGCGTCTGCGTCGCGGACATGGGCTTGAAACAGCCTTTATTCCGCTGGCGTTGATCGGGTCCGCCACGCTGGCGCATCTGGCCAAACTCTGGGTGGCGCGGCCGCGACCAGCGCTCTATCCCTACACGACAGCCATGCCCGCCGACTGGTCTTATCCCAGTGCCCATACCATGCAGGTTACGGCGGCGGCCCTGGCGTTGTTTCTGATCCTCCTGCGCCATCGAACAACACGGCGGCCGTTGACGTGGGCGATCTTGCTCGCTGCGCTGGTGATATGCGTCGGCCTGTCGCGCATCTATCTGCAAGTGCATTTCCCCAGCGATATCCTGGCCGGCGGGCTGGCTGCTGCATTCTGGGTTTTTGGCCTGCACGCCATGCTCTTTGGGCGAGCGGCCAAATCTGGCGGGGACGACAAGACGGTGAAAAAGGCGCAAGACAACCCATGAGACACAAATTTCTCGGCACCGGCGAGCCGGGTTACCACCCACTGAGAAAGCTGCGCACCATCTTCTCCGGCCTGCGCTATGCCGTGATCTATGATTTCAGCGTGGCCTGGAAGCTGCTCGTGTCGCTGGCGGTGCTGGCGTTGGCCCTAATGGCACGCGACTGGGTCGATGCCCTGCCGATCATCGTGGTCACCGCCCTAGTGCTGGTCGCCGAAATCATGAACAGCGCCATCGAGGCGCTCTGTGATTTCGTCGAAACCCGGCATAACGATAAAATCGGCATCATCAAGGACATCGCCGCAGCGGGGGTGGGGATCGCCATGCTGGCCTGGTTGCTGGTTCTTGGTTTTGAGGTGCAAGAAATGCTGCGCGCCTGGATTTGACGGAGACCATGACATGACTGGATTTATATTCGGATTAATCGCCCTGGTGCTGGGCGCGGAGTTGCTGGTGCGCGGCGCTTCCCGACTGGCCATGGCCTTCGGCATCTCGCCGCTGGTGGTGGGGCTGACCGTGGTCGCCTTCGGCACCAGCGCACCGGAGATGGCGGTGTCGGTGCAGTCGGCCTGGTCCGGCCAGGTGGACATCGCCCTGGGCAACGTGGTGGGCAGCAACATCTTCAATGTGTTGTTAATTCTTGGTCTTTCGGCGCTGATCATCCCGCTCGTGGTGCACCAGCAGGTTATCCGCCAGGAAGTGCCGGTGATGATCGGTGCTTCCCTGCTGCTCTGGGTCCTGGCAGCGGATGGCGGCATCAGCCGCTGGGAGGGGTTGCTGCTGTTTGTTTTGGTCGTGGGCTACACCGTCATGCTCATCCGCCAGAGCCGGCGCGAAACCGCGGCGGTTCAGGCCGAGGTGGACGCCGAGTATGCCGAGGCCTTTGATGGCGCTGGGCCGGGATGGCGCGATCACTGGGGTGTCCAAGTCTTGCTGATCCTGTCCGGCCTGGCGCTGCTGGTGCTGGGCGCCAACTGGCTGGTGGAGGCGGCGGTGGGCTTCGCCCGCGACTTGGGCGTCAGCGAGGTGGTCATCGGCCTGACCATCGTCGCCGCCGGTACCTCCCTGCCGGAAGTAGCCACCTCCATTATGGCGGCCATCCGGGGCGAACGGGACATCGCCGTGGGCAACGTGGTCGGCAGCAACATCTTCAACATCCTGGCGGTGCTGGGCCTGTCGGCCAGCATGGCGCCCGCCGACCTGGCGGTGGCACCGGCCCTGCTGGCCTTCGACCTTCCCATCATGGTCGCGGTGGCGCTGGCCTGCCTGCCCATCTTCTTCACCGGCAACCGCATCGACCGCTGGGAAGGCGCCCTATTTCTTGGCCTGTATGTCGCCTACACGGCCTACCTGATCCTGTATGCCACCGGCCATAATGGCCTGCATGGCTACAGCGCGGTGATGGGCATCTTCGTGCTGCCGCTGCTGGCCGCAACCCTGCTGGTGCTGGCCTGGCGACACTGGCACCAGCAGCGCGCCGACACATGACCACGCCGGCAGGCGTCGCCCCCCGGCAGGGGGCAGTCGGTGTCCTGTTCAGCGCTCGACGGCTGGACCCTCGCTGGATTTGCCATCTGACGCAGGGCATCGAGCTCCAGCGTGCCCAGTGGCAGGTTGACCTGGGCGACCTCCATTCGGCCCAGAAACTGGAAGGGGGCGGGGAAGAACCGCCCCAGCCCGATGCCGGCGAGGATGCAGAGGGCGACCCATAGGGTCAGCCAGCGTTCGAACAGGTTCATGGGAGCGCCGGCGGCCTGTTTGCCGCCAATTTCGCACTGGGCGCTCATGCGGTTACCTCATAGGTTGGTCCCTGATAAAAGAAGTGACGCGGCCCGTCAGCCGGGCCGCGCCGCTCCTCAGGTCGCCGGCTTGACCTCCAGTTCCTCCCCCTTCACCGGTGGCAACAGGAAGGAGATCAGCGCCGCCGCCAGGACGAAGGCGGTGGACACCCAGAGGCAGCCTTCCAGGCCCTGGGTCTGATAGACCCAGCCGGACAGCACCGTGCCCACCAGCCGGCCGCCGGCGTTGGCCATGTAGTAGAAGCCGACGTTCATGGCGACCTTGTCCTGGTCCGAATAGGCCAGGATGAGGTAGGAATGGACAGCGGAGTTGATGGCGAAGACGGCACCGAAGGCAAAGAGGCCGATGATCAGCGACAGGGCCGGGTCCAGGCCGTACATCAGGGCCAGGGCGATGCCGGCGGGGAAGACCGCCAGCAACAGGGCCCAGTTGCGGGCGCTCTTGCCCTGGGGTCCCTTGCCGCCATGGCCCTTGCGCAGCAGGGCCGGGGCCCCGGCCTGGACGAAGCCGTAGGCCACCACCCACAGGGCCAGGAAGCCGCCCACCTCCAGGTGATTCCAGCCGGTGACCGAGGCCAGGAAGACCGGCAGGCCGACCACGAACCAGACATCCCGCGAGCCAAACAGGAAGAAGCGCGCCGCGGAGAGGATGTTGATCTCCCGGGTCTTGGAGAAGATCTGGCTGATCTTGGCCTTGGCCTTGCTGGTCCCCAATCCGAGTGGCAGGGCCCAGGCGACATAGGCGTAGAGGACGAAGAGCGCCGCCGCCATGCTGATCAGGGCCCAGCGGAAGCCGATGGTGTACAGCAGCAGGCCGCCAAGGAAGAAGCCCACCCCCTTGAGGGTGTTCTTGGAGCCGGTGAGGATGGCGACATACTTGAACAGCCGCCTCTCGGCGTCCGCCCCCTTGGGCACCACCGTCTTGACGCTGGACTTGGCGCTCATCTTGTTGAGGTCCTTGGCGATGCCCGACAACGCCATGGCCGTCATCACATACCCTACCGTCAGCCAGGCCGGGTCCACCGCCAGCATGCCCAGGGCCAGGACTTGCAGGAAGCCGCCGGCGATCATGGTGCGGTTGAGGCCAACGTGAGAGGCGATCCAGCCCCCCAACCCATTGGTGATGATGCCGAAGACCTCGTAGAAGAGGAAGAGGAAGGCAATCTCCAGGGGGCTGAAGCCCTGATTGTGGAAGTGCAGGACCACCAGCATGTGGATGGCCCCGTCCGTCAGGGTGAAGCCCCAGTAGGCGCCGGTGACGACCAGATAAGTGCGGAGCGCGGCGTCCATGCTTACATCATCCGCGCCAGCTTGCGGGTGATGTCCATCATGCGGTTGACGTAGCCCCACTCATTGTCGTACCAGGCGTAGATCTTGACCTGGGTGCCGTCGATGACCATGGTCGAGAGGGCATCGACAATGGAGGAACGGGTGTCGCCCTTGTAGTCGATGGAGACCAGGGGCCGTTCCTCGTAGCCGAGAATGCCCCGCAGTTCGCCCTCCGCCGCGGACTTGAAGTAGCCGTTGACCTCCTCCGCCGTCACGGGCCGGGCGGCCTCGAAGACGAAGTCGGTAAGGGAGGCGTTGAGCAGGGGCACGCGCACGGCGTGGCCGTTGAGCTTGCCGGTGAGTTCGGGGAAGATTTTGGTGATGGCCTTGGCGGAGCCGGTGGTGGTGGGAATGAGGGATTCCCCCAGGGCGCGGGCACGGCGCAGGTCCTTGTGGCCCTTATCGACGATGGTCTGGGTGTTGGTGATGTCGTGGATGGTGGTCATGCTGCCGCGCAGGATGCCAATCTTGTCGTGCATGACCTTGACCACGGGCGCCAGGCAGTTGGTGGTGCAGGAGGCGGCGGTGACAATGTCATGGACGGCCGGGTCGTAGAGGTGGTCGTTGACGCCATAGACCAGGTTGAGGGCCGGCTCCGGGACGGGGGTGGAGACCACCACCTTTTTGACGCCCTGGTCGAAATAGGGCTGGAGGGACTCGGGGGTCTTGAAGCGGCCGGAGCACTCGACGACGATGTCGATGCCCTGGGCGCCCCAGTCGACCTCCTCGATGCCGGTGGCCATGCTGAAGCCGACCTCCTGGCCGGCGACGATGAGGGCGTCGGGCCGGGAGCTGATCTGGTCCTTGCACCAGCGGCCGTGGACGGAGTCGAATTCCAGCAGATACGCCTGGCAGGCGGCATCGCCCTTGATCTCGTTGACGTGGACTATGTCGTACTCCGGGCTGCCCCAGCCAGCGCGGAAGCCCAGTTTGCCCATGCGGCCAAAGCCATTGATGCCAACGCGAATAGCCATCTTCTGTTTCTCCAGTAGCGGTGGATTTAAATATGTTGCCAGCCAAATATACGATCAATCGTATATAGTCGCAACCCTTTTTTGGGCGGGCCACTC
>JBFZDM010000205.1:0-5407 GCA_041307365.1 Chromatiaceae bacterium
AATGTCCGAGATGAACAAGAGCCGTCGCGATGCCGTGAAACTGATGCTGGGTGGCCTGGCCGCCGTGCCCGTCCTGAACCTGGTTGGCATGACCAGTGCCCAGGCCGCCGATCTGCCCCACGTGGACGAGGCCAACGATCCCACCGCCAAGGCCCTGAAGTATGTCCATGACGCCACCAAGGCCGTGCGCGCTGATAAGGCTGGCACCCCGGGCGACCAGCAACACTGCGCCAACTGCCAGTTCATTCAGGCCGGCGAGGGTGAGTGGCTTCCTTGCTCGCTCTTCCCTGGCAAGGCCGTGAACGCCAATGGCTGGTGCGCTTCCTGGACCCTGAAGGTCGGCTAAACCCGGTCCTCAGTAGCCTGAAACGGGGCCTTCTGGCCCCGTGTCGCGTTTGGGGCCTGGGGTGGAATGGAGCGGTTATCCTGGCTCGATCCCGCCAGCTTGGTGATTACCGGGCACGCGGCCAGAACTGATAATCTCGGTTGCCCGGGCGGCGCGGCCGCCAGCCTCTGGGTTGTCGGCGGGCCTTTGATTGGCGCCGTCGATGGCAGCTTCAACCCCTTGCTGGAATCGATTTTCGCCCTAATTCCGGGTGCCATGTTTGGCGGACTGGCCGCCGGGGCCGTTACCGGGGCCCTGCTCGAGGCCTTTGGGTTCGACTGGGTGGTTTGAGGGGACCGAGTCAACTCCCTTCTGCTCGACTTGCCCCTCATCTCAACGGGGATGGGCCAACCTCTCCCTCTGATGATGGCTCCCCGAACTCCCGTACCCACAGCAGGGTCGCCCCCGCCACGGCGCTGGGCATGGCCAGAAAATTGACGAGAGGGATCAGGGTCATCAAGCCGGTGGCGGCGCCAAAGCCCAGGCTCAATGCCGGCCTTTGCCGCAGGCGCTGGCGCATTTCCCTGAACTTGAGCCCCTGGTTACCCATGGGGTAATCCAGATATTCCAGCGCCAGGATCCAGGCGGTAAAGAGGAACCAGAGAAGGGGGCCGACCAGGGGAATGACCAGGGAGAGGATGAGAAAGGGGACGGCCCAGAGGAGGGCGTAGAGGATCTTTCTGAATTCATCCAGCAGGGCAGGGGCCAGCTCGGTGAGGACCTGCCCCATGCTCAGCCCCTTGTCCAGGGGCGCCCCCCGCGCCAGGCGCTCCACCTTCTCCGCCAGCAGGCCGTTGAAGGGGGCGCCTATCAGGTTGGCGACCAGAGTGAATCCATAGAAGACCAGCAGGGCCGCCAGCATGATGAAAAGGGGCCAAAGGACCCACTCCAACCCTTGCTCCAGCCAGCTCAGCCAGCTCAGCCAGTCTGGCAGGCGGGGTAAGCGGGATTGCAGCCAGGCGATCAAGCCCTCGAAGAGGCTCATCCCCCAGTAGATGGCGGCGGAAAACACCAGAATGTTGATCCCGAGGGGGATGGCGACGAAGCGCCGCAAACCGGGACGGGTGATGAGGCGCAGGCCAGCGAGGAGATAGCTGGCACCGGAGATGGGATTGACGGCCATGGCGGGAAGCTGTCTGGGTTCGTTGCAGGGGGGCGCAAGTATAGCCTGAGTAGCCAGGGGGAGATGTGGTGGAAAGGCCAGGGCAGAGGCTGGGGGAAGAGGCTTGGGCTGGGTGGTGAGGCAGGTCGCCTTGCTCCGCCGTGAGGTTTTCATTGAGACGCCAGGGTCGTGGTCGGGTTGCCATTTGGTTTCGCTTATCGCACAATATAGACCTCTGTCAACCCCTCCTGATCAACTCGCTGGCTATGATGAACCCAATCCCTTCCTCTTGGCGGAAGCCGTTGCTGCACGTCGCCCTTTTGTTGGGCGCCATCTATCTCTATGCCCTGCTGGTTGAGTTTTTTGGCGGCTTTGGCACCAAGCTCCTGCATTTGCAGTGGCAGGAATTCATCCTCGTACTTTATCTTTACGGCCTCATCTATACCCTGCTCAAGCCATCCGGCTGGCGGCCCTGGTTGGCGGCGGTACCCATCTTCGCCGTCTATCTGGTCCATGACGTCTTCTATTTGGTCTATGGCAAGGTGTTCCGCTTCATCAACGTGGCGGAACTCCCTGAACTCCTGCAGATTCTGCCGCTGCCCTATGCCGTCCTGCTGGTGGTGGGCTACCTATCCCCCTTTGGCCTGATCCTGGCGCGCATCGACTATGGGCGGCCTTGGCGTATTGTCCTGGGCGTCCTGCCCATCGTCCTGGTCACGACCTTGATCAAGGCCACCCCCATGGCCTTTGCCACCGGCTTCGAATCGGTTGCCAACGAGATCGTGAAGTATTCGGACGGCAAGAGCGTGGAGAGCAATGGCCGTCTCGCCATGTTGCTCTACCGGGAGGCGCAGCGGGAGGGCACCCTGGCTAAGATCAAGCCTTATCTGAACCGGGAGGGATTCGACAAAGCCTTCCAGCATGAGCTGGCCGGGGTCCAGTCCCACCTCAAGCCGCGTAATGTTCATTTGATCGTGCTGGAGAGCTTTCTCGATCCGCGCCTCTTTCGGGACCTCAAGTTTTCCCGGGATCCGGTGCATCCGGATTTCGCCGCCCTGTTCGGCGACAAGCTGGGATTATCGATCTCGCCCATGTTTGGCGGCGCCACCTCCCAGGCTGAGTTCGAGGTGTTGTGCGGCGTGCCCGCCCTGGAGCGGCTCTCCAGCGTCGAGTTCAACGTCTTTACCGGCGCCCCGGCCCATTGCCTGCCGGGGCTCCTGTCCGAACTGGGCTACCGCGCCGTGGCCAGCAATGCCTACAAGCCAAACTTCTTCAACACCCAGCCGGCCTATGAGGGCATGGGATTCGCCGAGCAACAGTTCCCCGAGGAGTTCTATACCCAGGAGCCCAGCTACCTGAAGTTCGGCGACCCTGGCGAGGAGGAATATCTCTTCGATAGCGATCTCTTCGCCCAGAACCTGGCCTTCGTTCGTCAGCACCTGGAACAACATCCTGGCCAGCCCCTGTTCAACTACCTCTTGACCATCTATGGTCACACGCCCCACAACCTGAATCCGGATGAGAGGCCCCAGGTCATCGAGCTTGAGTCCGACTACCCGGACGAACATCTGGCGCGGGTCGTCAACCAGTTTTACTACCGCACCCAGGCGATAGCCCAGTATGCGCGTGAGCTGATCGCCCTCGACCCCGAGAGCCTGATCATCATGGTCGCCGATCACGTGCCGCCCTTGCAGTTCGGTCCCAATACCTACAAGGCGCTGGGCTATATGGACAATCGCGAGGGCAGCCATTTCTACAACCCTCTCGTCATCCTCGACAGGGGCAAAGTGGTGACCTTGGACCCCATCCGCCATTTCGACATGCCGAATCTGGTCGTCAACTTCCTGACCGAGGGCCAGCACTGCACGGCTGGCGGCTGTGACTATCTAGCCGCCACCAAGCCCCCGCGAGAGGCCTATGTCGAACGATACCTGGCCATGATGGCCCATGCCTCCGAGTAATGGACCCGGGCGGGGAAGGGGCGGCCTTTTTGCCGAGGCCCTGGCCTGCTTGCGCGAGACGGATCCGGATCGCAAGGTCGACCTGACGCGGCGCGTGGCGGCGGCTTGGCGCGCTGGCCATCTGTCCCTCGACGACACCACCACACCCTTTGAACCCCTGGACGAGCCAGGCCGTCCCGAGCGCCCCGAGCTGGTGCCGCCACGGGCCCTGGCGAAGCGTTCCGCCCAGGGGGGTGGCGGGACTGGCAAGGGTGGTGGCAAGGGGCGGGCGGCCCTGATACATGCGGTGGCCCATATCGAATTCAACGCCATCAATCTGGCCTGGGATGCCGTTCACCGCTTTCGCGGCTTGCCCAGGGCCTATTACGACGACTGGGTGCGCGTGGCGGACGAGGAGGCCCAGCATTTCGGCCTCATGCGGGACCGCTTGCGATCCTTGGGCCAGGACTATGGCGATTTCCCGGCCCATGATGGCCTCTGGTCCATGGCGCGACGCACCGCCGCGGATCCCCTGGTCCGCATGGCCCTGATCCCGAGGGTGATGGAGGCGCGGGGCCTGGACGTGACGCCGGGCATGATTGCCCGCTTTCGCGATGCCGGGGATGGGGAGACGGCGGCCTGCCTGGAGGTCATCCTGCGCGACGAGGTCGGCCATGTGGCGGCCGGGACGCGCTGGTTCCGCCATCTCTGCCAGGAGCGCGGGCTGGATCCCGAGACCCAGTATTTCGAGCTGCTGGCCCGCCATCTGGGCGGTGACATACGTGGCCCCCTCAACCTGGCGGACCGCCGCCGCGCCGGCTTCGCCGAGACCGAACTGGATCGTTTGCAGGCCCTCTGCCAGCGGCCCCCCTCGGGCGGGGCCTGAAGCCGATCCTAGTCCCCCCGATGCCGGCTCGACTCCGGCAACACGGCCTCTCGCCGCCAGCCCGCCCCCGAGACGCTCAACAGCTCGCCCCGCGCGGGGCACCAGTCCGCCAGCACATGGCGAGTGGCGGTCTCGCCGTCAAGGTCGAAGAGGTGCTCCCCGGGCCTGTGCGTATGACCATGGATCAGGTGCCTGGCGCCACGGCGCCGCAAGGTTGCCATCAGGGTTCCCTGATTCACGTCCATGATGTCGAGGGGCTTGCCCGCGATCGCCTGGCTGCTCTTGCGGCGATAATTCGCCGCCATGGCCCGGCGCTTGGCCAGCCCTTTCCACAAAAAGAGCTGCTTAACAAGCGGATTGCGAATGACGCGCCGGAGTTTCTGGTAGGCCAGGTCGTCGGTGCAGAGCAGGTCGCCATGCATCAGCAGGGTCGGGGTCCCCAGCAGACTTACCAGGGTTGGATCCCGCAACAGGTCGCAACCGGTCTCGCGGGCAAAGCGCTTGCCCAGCAGAAAATCCCGGTTGCCGGGGAGAATGGCGCAGCGGGTGCCGTTGGCCGTCAAATCCCGCAGGGCCTGGCGGATGGCGGGGTAGGGCGGCAGGTCGTCATCATCGCCGATCCAGGCATCGAAGAGATCGCCGAGGATGTAGAGGACCTCGGCCTCCCGCGCCCGCCGGCGCAGAAAGCCGAGAAACAACTCCACCGTGGCCGGTCGCTCCGGCGCCAGGTGGAGATCGGAGATGAAAAGGTATTCGGGCATGGCGGAGGACAAGCTCGGTCGCTGGGGATCGCGATCTTGGATCACCCCCCTGGGCCTTCCGCGGGGCCTTTTATTCCACTACCTCGGCCTTCTCGATCACCACGTCCTCCACTGGGACGTCCTGGTGGCCCTGGCGGTTGCCGGTGCGCACCCCCTTGATCTTGTTCACCACATCCATCCCCTCTATCACCTTGCCGAAGACGCAATAGCCCCAGCCGTCCTGGCCCGGATGGTCGAGAAAGGCATTGTCGGACACATTGATGAAGAACTGGGCGCTGGCCGAGTGGGGGTCCATGGTGCGCGCCATGGCGACGGTACCCGCCTGGTTCTTGA
>JBFZDM010000226.1:0-9975 GCA_041307365.1 Chromatiaceae bacterium
CCTGCGCAAACAGCGTATCTTCGAGCAGGCACTGGCCCATCTGGAAATGCTGTTTCAGCAGTGGCTGGAAGATAACTGCCTGACCTCCGGCGAACTTGAGCCAGGTGGTGGCTCGGGAGCGCCTGATCCTGGCCCTCGGCCAGGAGCCGACGGCATACGACCCGCGCAATCTCGAGATTCTCGTCCGCCGCCTGCGGCGCAAGTCCGTTCAGGATCTAGGCGAGGAATTGCCGCTGGCAACCGCCCATGGCGTCGGCTTTGCCTTCCTGGCCGACATCAGGGTCGTCCAATAAAGGCACCCCCCATCAGGCTGGTCCCAGGATCCCATCGTCGATGCACAGAACACGGTCCATCCGGGCGGCGAGCTGGGGGTCGTGGGTGACGATGACAAAGCTGGTGCGGATCTCGGCATTGAGCTGGAGCATGAGTTCATAGACCCGCTCGGCGGTGTGGCGGTCAAGGTTGCCGGTGGGCTCGTCGGCAAGGACGCAAGCGGGACGGGTGACCAGGGCGCGAGCTATAGCAGCGCGCTGACGCTCGCCGCCGGAGAGTTCGGCGGGCTTGTGCCGACCGCGATGGCCAAGGCCAACCATATCGAGCATCTCGGCGGCGCTGGCCTGGGCCTGGGCGGGGGTGGCGCCACCCACCAGCAGCGGCATGGCCACGTTTTCCAGGGCGCTGAACTCGGGCAGCAGGTGGTGGAACTGATAAACAAAGCCGAGTTGGCGATTGCGCAGCCGGCCGCGCTCCCGCTCCGACAGGCTGGCCACCTCCCGACC
Source organism: Chromatiaceae bacterium (assembly GCA_041307365.1). Taxonomy (GTDB): domain Bacteria; phylum Pseudomonadota; class Gammaproteobacteria; order Chromatiales; family Chromatiaceae; genus M0108. The sequence continues at coordinate 780 of JBFZDM010000226.1, forward strand.
CTGCCAGCGCACGGTGCCACTGGTAGCGCGATCCAGACCACCCAGGCAGTGCAACAGGGTGCTCTTGCCGGAGCCGGAGGAACCGATCACCGCCACCCGCTCCCCCGCCGCGATGGCAAGGTCGATGCCGCGCAGCACCTCCACCTCCTGGGGCCCCTGGCGGAAGGTCTTGACCAAGCCCAGGGCCTCCAGTACCGCCACGCTATCAGGCACGCCTTCATTCATAGCGCAGAGCCTCGGCTGGTTCCGTCCGAGAGGCGCGCCAGGCCGGATAAAGGGTGGCGAGGACGGACATGAAGAAGGCGCCAAGCCCCACGGCGACCACGTCGGAGGCATGGATATCCGAGGGCATATTGCTGATGTAATAGATGTTCGGATCCAGGAAGTGGATGTTGAACAGGTTCTCGATACCGACGACGATGGCCTCGACGTTGATCGCCAGCAGGATACCGCAGGCCACCCCGAGCAAGGTCCCGGCGACACCGATGGCGGTGCCCTGGACCATAAAGATGCCCATGACCCGCCCCGGTGACAGCCCCAATGTCCGCAGGATGGCGATATCGGCCTGCTTATCGGTCACCACCATGACCAGGGTCGAGACAATGTTGAAGGCCGCCACCGCCACGATCAGGAAGAGGATGATGCTCATCATCCGCTTCTCCGTGCTCAGGGCGGCAAAGAAGTTCTTATGGTGCTGGGTCCAGTCCACGACCCGATAGACCCCACCCAGATCCTGGGCGATTTCCCGCGCCAGCAGGGGGGCCGCGAACATGTCGGTCAGCTTGAGCCGCAGACCGGTGACGCTATCGCCCAAGCTCATGAGCCTGGCCGCGTCCCCGAGGTGGATGAAGCCGGCGCCGCGATCATAGTCCGACATGCCGACGGCAAAGATGCCGCTGACGGTAAAGGACTTTAACCGCGGCATGATACCGATGGGGGTGGCGCTGACCTGGGGCGTCACCACGGTCACCTTGTCGCCGAGCCCCACCCCCAACACCGCCGCCAGTTCCCGGCCCAGAACAATGTTGAAGGAACCCGCCACCAGGGAATCCACTTCGCCCCGGATCATGTCCCGGCGCAGTTCCGACACCTGGTCCTCCTCCACCGGCTCGATACCGCGAATCAGAGCGCCGCTGACCTCGCCACCGTTGGCCAGCATGACCTGCATCTCGATAAAGGGCGCGGCCCCCACCACGGCCGGATGCTCCCGCACCCTCGGGAGCTGTTCCCGCCAGTCCGCCATGTCGCCATGGGGATCGGCGAGGGTGGCGTGGGAGGCCATGCCGAGGATGCGCTCCTGAATCTCCTTGTGGAAGCCATTCATCACCGACAGCACGACGATGAGGGCGACGATCCCCAGCATAATCCCCAGCATGGAGATCAGGGAGATGAAGGAGATGAAGTGGTTGCGCCGCTTGGCCCGCGTGTAGCGCAGGCCGATGAAGAGGGGGAGGGGTCTGAACATGAGGCGCATTAAACCACAAACGGGCTCGAAAGGGCGGGTCGCGGCGTTAGGGGCATGGGAGGACGAGACACTCCCAGATCACCCCTCCGGTTGCCGCTGGCCAAAGAAAAGGGGCACCGGGGGGATTCCGCGGCGCCCCTGTTCGGGACGGTGAGGGCAGTTATCAGACAATCTTGATCTCGATCCTTTCGCCGGTCGCTGGGTCGCTCAGATGGACGGCGCAGGCGATGCAGGGATCGAAGGAATGGATGGTGCGCTGGATCTCGATTGGCTGGCGCACATCATGCACCTGATGGTTGTCCTGGAGCGCCGCCTCGTAGGCGCCAGGGATACCCTGGGGGTCGCGGGGACCGGCGTTCCAGGTGGAGGGCACCACCGCCTGGTAGTTGGCGATCTTGCCGTCCTCGATGACGATCCAGTGGCCCAGGGCGCCCCGAGGGGCCTCCATGTAGCCGGCGCCCTGACACTTCCTGGGCCAGGTAGCGGGATCCCACAAGGCCTCGTTGAAGGTCCGGGTGTCGCCGGACTTGATGTTGGCCACCAGGCTGTCGTACCAGGCCTGCATATGATCGGCCAGCAGCTTGGTCTCCAGGGTACGGGCGGCGGTACGGCCCAGGGTGGAGAAGAGGGCCTGGACCGGCACCTCCAGGCGGGCCAGGGTCATGTCCACCAGTTCCTTGGCCCGGCCATGGAGGGGGGCCTCGGGGCTGGCGTAGAGCATGAGCATGCGCGCCAGGGGACCGACCTCCATCGAATGGCCCTTCCAGCGCGGCGACTTGAGCCAGGAATAGCCGTCGGCCACGTCGAGATGGGTGAAGGGTGGCTGGACGCCGCCACGGCCGTCATAATCCAGTTGGGTCTCGCCGGCGAAGGGGTGCAGGCCCTGGTCCCTGCCGCCCTGGTACTGGTACCAGGAGTGGGCGATGAATTCCTCGATCTGGTCCGGGGCGTCGAGGTCTACTGCATGGACCTGGCCCAGGTCGCGGTCGAGGATGACGCCCGGCGGGATGAGGAAGCTAGCGGGGTCGTCCATGCCCTTGGCGGGAAAGTCGCCATAGCACAGGAAGTTGCCGAGACCCTCGCCACGGCTGCCCCAGTCCTTATAGAAGCTGGCGATGGCCAGGGTATCCGGCACATAGACCTGATCCACGAAGGCCCTCATCTGGTTGATGATGTTCTGGACCTGGGCCAGGCGGGCGGAATTGATGGCGGAGTCCGAGTTGAGGTCGATGGGGGAGGCCACGCCGCCGACGACGAAGTTGGGGTGCGGGTTGCGGCCACCGAAGATGGTGTGCAGCCGGGCCACGTCGCGCTGCCAGGCCAGGGCCTCCAGGTAGTGGGCCACCGCCATGAGGTTGGCCTCGGGCGGCAGCTTGTAGGCCGGATGTCCCCAGTAGCCATTGGCGAAGATGCCAAGCTGGCCGCTCTCGACCAGGCCCTTGACGCGCTTTTGCACATCGCTGAAGTAGCCGGGGGAGGAGTTGGGCCAGTTGCTCAGGCTCTGGGCCAGGTCGGAGGTGGCCTTGGGGTCGGCGCCGAGGGCGCTGACCACGTCCACCCAATCCAGGGCATGCAGATGATAAAAGTGCATGACGTGGTCATGGATGTACTGGGCGCCGATCATGAGGTTACGAATGATCTGGGCGTTGGCCGGGATGGGGTAATGGAGGGCCGCCTCGACGGCGCGCAGCGAGGCGATACCGTGGACCAGGGTGCAGACGCCGCAGATGCGCTGGGTGAAGGCCCAGGCATCGCGGGGATCGCGCCCGCGCAGGATGATTTCGAGGCCGCGCACCATGGTGCCGGACGAGTAGGCCTGGGCGATGTTCTCGCCGTCCATCAGGGCCTCGATGCGCAGGTGCCCCTCGATGCGGGTGATCGGATCGACGACGATGCGTTCGCTCATTATTTTCAGTCTCCTAGGGGGCGGGCGGACTCTCGTCGGCCGCCATTACGCCAGGACCGCGACCCCTGGGCGCCCCGATGGCGCCCGCCGGACGCGGCCCGGCCCGGTTTATTTCTCTACCAGATGCTCGGCGATCATCTCGGTCAGGCCGACCACGGGGATGTCCATGTTGAACTCCTCCAGGCCCTCCTCGAGCTGGGTGCGGCAGGTGGCGCACATGGTCACCATGCGCTCCGGCGCGACCTCCTCGATCTGCGCCTTCTTGCGCTTGAAGGCCGTCATCTTCAGTTCCGCCGCGCGCTCGTTGCTGCTCACGCCCCCGCCGGCGCCACAGCACCACTGATAGCGCCCATGCTCCTTGAGATCGACGAAGTTGTCGGCGACCAGATCCATGAGGTTGCGCTGCTGCTGGATGACGCCGCTCTTGCGCGCCAGGTTGCAGGGGTCATGCATGGACAGCCGATCCATCTCCTTGCCCTCGGTCCTGATCCTGCCGGAGGCGCGCAGTTCGTCCAGGACCTCGATGATGTGAAAGACGCGGAAGGGATAAGACTTGCCGATGAGGTTCGGGCCCTCCCAGCGCACCGCCGTATAGGCATGACCGCACTCGGGACTAATGACATTCTTGACCTTGAGCTTGATCGCCGCGTCCACGATGCGTTGCACCAGGGTGGCGGCTATGTCCTTGTTGCCGATCTGGATGCCGGCATTGGTGGCCTCGTAGCAGTCGGTGCTAAGGGTCCAGGTGAGGCCGGCGTGATCGAAGATCTTGGTGATAGCCTCGAGATACTCCGGGAAGTTGATGATCTCCATGGAGGAGAGAAGCACCAGATAGTCCGCCCCCGCCACGTCCACTGGCACCTTGAGCCCTGAACTGGCCTCCACATGCTCGATCTGCACCTGCAGGGTCTTCCACTTGAGGCCCATGGGGCTGCCGGTGCGCACGGCGCGGGCGGCGGCGGTGATGAGGCCTTCGGGGGCATGGCCCGATGCCACCATGCCCTCGCGGGTCTTGCGGATCATGTACTGGATATCGTTGCCCACCGGGCAGATCATGGAGCAGCGGCCGCACATGGTGCAGGAGTCGTAGAGCAGAGGCTCCCATTCCGCCAGCATCTCGTCGGTGACCTTCTTGTTCAGACCGATCAGGCCCTTGAGGCGACCGAAGAGGGTGAATTCCGCCTCCCAGACGCGGCGCAGGGGCTCCAGCTTCTTGATGGGCGTATATTGCGGGTCGCCGGTCTCCAGGTAGAAGAGGCAGGCCTGGGCGCAGAGTCCGCAGTGGACGCAGCTCGAAAAGAAGGCGGCGACGGGGGCGTCGATCTCGGCGCGCAGGGCATCGAGGCCCCGTTCCAGTGATAGCTCGCTCATGACTGGACTCCCTTGCGCCCGAAGATGGCGCCGTTATACCACCGGGCGATGAAGGCGGTGAACATGTGGGTCAGCTTGGTGAAGGGCAGCACGATCAGCAGGATCTCTACCGCCAGGATGTGCAGGCCCAGGGCGACCGGATAGGGATTGACGAGCCGGTGATAGGCGATGTAGCCGGTGATGACGGGCAGGAAGGTCACCACCCACACCAGATAATCCTCGAAGGTGCTGAGGTGCTGCTTGACAGGATCACGCAGGCGATGGATGAGGGCGGCGACCAGACCAACAAGGGTCACGGCGGTGACCGCATCGATCACTGGATTGGGCAGCCCCGGCCAGGACAGGCCCAGCAGACTCTTGATAAGTTCGATGTGGGGGATGAAGAGGAAGAGGACGATGAGAAAGCCCAGGTGCCAGATCCAGCCCACCAGGACATCGAAGCCGGCCCGCTTGAAGGTACCCGGATCGGCCAGGGACCGGCTGATCATGGTCCGGAAGCCCGGACCCCATTCGCTCCCGCGGGCCTCGGCATAGTCGGGCTTACGGCCCAGCCAGAAGATCTCGACCAGGCGCGCCAGCATCCCCAAGGCGAAGATGGCGATCGCCCAGTCAAACATGGGGCCCTTGGTCCAAAGCAGAAATTCCATCGAATTGCTCATAGCTTCTGCTCCAGTTCCTCGATGGTGACGGGCTGACGCTTCGCCACCGCTTGCTGTTGTTGCTTCTTGGCCATGGTCGCCCCCACGCCGCCAATGACGGCACCGGCGATGCCCGCCGCCACCATGGTGTTGGTGGGGTTGGCCATCGGAACCGACAGGGCCTGATAGAAGCTGCCCGCATCCCAGAAATCAGGCTCGGAACAGCCCAGGCAGGGATGACCGGACTCCACGGGCCAGCTCGTGCCGGCGTTCCAGCGCATGGTGGCGCAGGCGTTGTAGGTACTGGGGCCCTTGCAGCCCAGTCGATAGAGACACCAGCCGGCGCGGGCGCCCTCGTCGTCGAAGGTCTCGGCGAAGAGACCCTTGTCATAGAAGGGTCGGCGATAGCAGCGGTCGTGGATCGACTGGCCAAAGAAGGCCAGGGGGCGCTTGTAGCCGTCCATCTCCGGCAGGGTCCCAAAGGTCAGGTACTGGGCCAGGACGCCGGTGATGACGGTGGGAATCGGCGGACAGCCCGAGACGTTGATGATGGGCTTGTTGGTAATGATGTCCTGCACGGCCACGGCGCCGGTGGGATTCGGATGGGCGCGCGGCAGGCCGCCAAAGGCGGCGCAGGTGCCAACCGCGACCACCGCCGCCGCCCCTTCCACCGTCTCCTTAAGGATGTCCAGGTTGCTGTGGCCGGCGATGGTGGAGTACCCCATGTTGGAGCCGGGTCCCGGCAAGGAACCATCCACTACCACCAGGTAGGAACCCCAGTTCTCCTTCATGGCCTGGAGACGGGCCTCCTCGGCGGCATCGCCGGAGGCGGCCTGCAGGGTGTGGTGATAGTCCAGGGAGATGACGTCGAGAATCAGGTTCTCGACCGTGGGGGAATGGCTGCGGGTCAGGGACTCGGTGCAGCCCGTGCATTCCTGGAAGGAGAGCCAGATCACGGAGGGCCGCCGCGCCTTTTCGAGGGCCGCCGCGATCGCCGACGTCATGGTCGGCGGCAGCGCCATCATCGAGGCGGTGGCGGCGCAAAACTTCAAAAAGCCGCGGCGCGTCACCCCGTGTTCGCGCAAGCTCTCGCCTAGGGTCTTGTGGGTGGCCATTGTCCCTCCCGTCGATTTAGGACCATTGTGCGACCGGCTGGGCCGATCTTTACCCCGGAACGGGGAGTTGCCGTGAAAGAATTCCGGTGGCCAAGAAGCCGCCGACTACCTGGCGCCAGGGCCTGGCCGTGACGCCCATTGGCCCGTGCCGGCCCTGCCCTGTCCGGCCCCGGCGACATCAGTTGCCCCCCTCGCCCTTGGTGCTCAACAAGGCATCGAGCCGTCCGCTTGCCTCCGCGAGGTCCTCGGGCTGGGTAAACAAAATGCCAGGAATCCGGTCGATCTCGATGTGAAGGGCGATACGCTGCCCTTCCGGGTTGTAGTGATCCACCAACCAGACGGCAGGGATGGCGCTCTCCCAGATCCGGGTTTCACCCAGAGCCTGGATCTGGGCCTGGACCTCGCCCTGGCCGAGGCGCGCCAGCAGGCGCTCCTCATCACCCGGCCCGAAGGGGATGGCACGCAGATCGATGAGGGTAGGTTCGCCGGTGGTGGCCAGGCGTTCGAGGCCATGACGAATTTCATGGAGAATGGGCAGGGCGTTGCCCCATTCTTGCGCCACTGGCGGGGCTTCGATCTTAACAGCGATATTTTCCAGACCGGACATCTCGTCTTGGTCCTATCGGTACATTAGCTAATTCGAATTATACGCATCACGAGAGGAGAATCTATTGACGTGGCGCAGTAAAACCGCGCCAGAAGGGCTTGCGGCGGGAAAGCGCCTTGCGTCTGTCGTCCGCCTGGAAATGCTAACCATCCCGCACGCTCCGCCCTTGAGGAGACGCCTCGCCTTGATCCCAGGCCCGCAGCAGATCGCGAATCCTGCCCATGGCCTCCGGCACCGCCGCCGCGACCGCGGGGCTGAGTTCATCGCCCCAATCGACCGCCGCCGGTTCGATCCCCACCAGGGCCCGGTGCTTGGGCAGGGATTCGGTGAGCCGAGCCATATCCATGAGATCCATCAGGCTGACCTCATGCACGCTCTTGCCAATGCCGCTGAGTTGGCGGTCCATGGCCTCCCCCTCGAAGACGCACACCCGGCCCGGCGGCTCGCCCATGACGGCGGCATCCACCACGATGAGGCGCGGGCTGTCGGCGATGGGCCCGCTGAGGGTAAAGCTGAGGGTCCCGCCATCAAGGAAGCCGACATCGCCGAGACCGCCGGCCTCCTCTAGGCGGCGGACGACGATGACACCCACGGCCTCGTCGGTCAGCAGGGTATTGCCAAGCCCCAGGATCAGGGTCCGGGGCCTGGATGCGGATGAATCGGTCGGCGCGGGCACGTGGAGGCCTCCTGTTGGGTAATGGGCGGCTTGCGCCAGGCGCCTGGGCGCTTTAGGCTTCACTAATACACTTCAGCGGAGACTCAAGCCCTATGTGCCTCGGTATTCCCATGCAAATTCGCGCCATCGACGGCCTCCTGGCACGCTGCGAGGCCAAGGGGGTGGAGCGGGAGGCCAATCTTCTCATGCTGGAGCACGAGAACCTCGCCATCGGCGATTTCGTGGTCCTGCACCTCGGCTACGCCATGAACAGGGTCACGCCCGAGGAGGCGGCGGCGGCGTGGGATATCTACGACCAGATGCTGGCCGTCGAGGCCACCCTGCCCTTCTAGCCCCCTCTTATCAAGCAGGCCCGAGGGGAGTCCGACGGCGACCTGCTCCCTGATACCCACCCGGCCCCCTGCCCGCCTGATCCCGGCCCCACGCAACCTGGCCCGGTCACTCAGAGATACTGGCTGGCGATCCTGTACTGGCGATCCGACTCGGTCTCCTCCTCGCCCTCCTCTACCTCCATGCTCTCGCAGTTCTTGGCCATGCGGGCCTGCACGGCGGCCTTCCAGGCGGGGTTGGACTTGGCTGGCAACTGATCGGCGGGGGTCAGGGCGGCGGCAATGGCGGCGGCGACGAAATGGTCCGCCTGCGCCAGCCAGTCGGTATCCTTGCCACACGCCGTATAGGTCTTGACAGCATAGGCCTTGGCGGCCTTGAAGGCGTCTTCCCGCTCCGACGGCTCGGCCTCCGGGCTCAGAGCGATCTGGTGGGCGCGGCGGACCCGCTCGTCCTGGCACAGATGCATGACGCTGCCGGCGAAACGGGCGCCCATGAGGCGCTGCTCCTCGGGGGTCAGGGCAGTGAGGGCGGCGCGTAGCTGTTGGTCATTGGCGATCTGGGTCATGGTGGGCTCCGGCTACCTTGCCCGACCGTCGAGCGGCAGGCAAGGGCGATGGGTGTATTAGTGTTTCAGTAAACACTAAACAGTCTGGACCCAAGGGGGCCTGGCCGCATTGATATGGGTCACGATGTCGCGCTCCACGGGGCTTGACACTTAATGAATTACTGAACTCTTACAAACTGTGACCGCTCCACTACTCTTGGCTCTGAGGGTCACCGTGAAGGTGAAGAAGTGCTGCCACTCCTACCTTCGGACGTTTTGATGTCACTGATCGTGAGAGTGGGTCGATCGTCGTTGACGATAGTCCCCAGGCCTTGGCTGTCTGCAAGGGTGGCGCCACTAGGGTTGGTAAGGTTGACGACAAAGGTCTCGTCGGGCTCCACTTCCAAGTCGCCGCTAACATTGACGTTGACGTTCACCGTTTGGCTGGTCTGGCCGGCACTGAAGGCAAGTGTGCCGCTCGTGGCGGTGTAGTCCAGGGGGCGTACATCACCCCGCCCGCTCCAGATTCAACGCCAACAACCGC
>JBFZDM010000337.1:0-7150 GCA_041307365.1 Chromatiaceae bacterium
AAGCTCGATGGTGTGCGGGCCCATTGGGACGGTCAGAAGCTGATCAGCAGAGGCGGCAGGCCGATCCATGCCCCGGCCTGGTTTCTGGAGGGATTCCCCACGACCTCGCTGGATGGTGAACTCTGGATGGGGCGGGGCACCTTCGAGCGCATGTCCGCTACAGCGCGGCAACAGGAGCCGGACCCCGCCGCCTGGCGGGAGGTACAGCTCATGGTATTCGACTTGCCCGGCTTGGATGCCCCTTTCGGACAACGATGGATGGCCATGCGGAGTTTGCTGACCGCATCGCCAAGCCCCTATCTCGCCCCGATTGAGCAGTATCGGATTACCGACCACGCTGACCTCATGGCGCGCCTGCAAGAGGTTGTCGCCGCTGGTGGCGAGGGCCTGATGCTGCATCGCGACGACTCCCGCTACCGGGCCGGACGTTCCGACGACCTGCTGAAGGTCAAGCCCTATCTCGACGCCGAGGCGCGCGTGATTGCCCATCTGCCCGGCAAGGGCCGGCTCGAAGGGCTTCTCGGCGCCCTGCTGGTGGAAGAAGCCGACGGCACCCGCTTTCGCCTCGGTACTGGATTCACTGACGCCGAGCGGCGTGATCCGCCAACCCCAGGGAGCCTGGTAACCTTTCAATACCATGGCCGCACCGCCAGGGGCATCCCCCGCTTCGCCAGCTTTCTGCGGGTAAGAAGGGACGAGTGAGTCACGCCCGCCTCCTGGAAGGCTAGCATGCGCTCCGGGCATTTGTTTTCAGGACCACCGTGAATAGGAGCCAGTCTGCCCGAAAATCATCCCTGATGACGAAGCTCCAATCCCGGCTACCCAGACCAGGGGCTTGACCCCTGCGCTAGATACTGACTAATCCCGAGGCAACTCCATCGGCGCCTTTTTGCGGGGGTTGGCGCGGAAGAAGGCGGCGATGTTGCCAATGCGGTCGATCAGATCGCTGTGGGTGCGGCTGGCGATGCCCTCGATGAAGCCGTCGCGCAGGTCGCGGTCGCCGGCCGCGATCTTGACTTTGATGAGTTCATGATGATCGAGGGCCAGTTCGATTTCGGCGAGGACGGGCTCGGTGAGCCCGGCCTGGCCGAGGGTGACGACGGGCTTGAGATGATGGACCTGCTTCTTGAGCCAGCGCTTCTGGTGCTCGGTAAGCCTCATGCGGGAGTTGCTCCGGTGGGGGATCGGGGATGGGGAGCGCATTCTAAACGAGTACCCCGGGCGAAGCTCTGTAGCTGTCAAGGACCTGGACATAGTTGACGCGCTCGAATTCAGCCGGATTGGGCACGGCCAGGGCGCTCATGCGGCCCCGGAAATCCTCCAGGGTGTCGAAGCCCTGTTCCTCCATCCAGGTCTCGATGCCCACGCGGACAACCCCCAGGGCGCCGGGGCCCTCCCGGAGGAGCAGGCTGCACAAATGGACCACATCGGCACCGGCGAGTAATAGCTTGAGGGCATCCTCGGTGGTGTGAACGCCGCCGGTGGCGCCCAGGGACAGGCCGACGCGGCCATGGAGAAGGGCGATCCAGCGCATCGCCAGCAGGGCGTCGGGAGAAGTGGAGGGATAGAGGGCCGGGCGCAGGCGCAAACTATCGAGGTTGATGTCAGGCTGGTAGAAGCGGTTGAAGAGGGCGACCCCGTTGGCCCCGGCCCCCTCCAGGCGCTTCACCATGTTGGCGACAGAACTGAAGCTGGACGAGAGTTTCATGTTGATGGGCAGGCTCACCTGACCGCGCAGGGCACCCAGTAGGCCCAGGTAACGCTCCTCCACGGCGGCGCCGTCTTCCTTGGGATCGGCGGCGACGTAATAGACATTGAGTTCCAGGGCGTCCGCGCCAGCCTCCTCCAGGGCGCGGGCGTGGGCGACCCAGCCGCCCACCGTCACGCCGTTGAGGCTGGCGATGACCGGAATACCCAGTCCTTCCTTAAGCCGCCGCACATGCTCCAGATAGCAGTCCAGGGCCGGGGGGAAATCCTTGTGGTTGGGCAGGAAGTTGGCGGCCTCGGCGAAGCCCGTGTGCTGCTCGCTCAGGAAGCGGACGCTGGTCTCGGTCTCGGCGGTCAGGGACTCCTCGAATAGGGACCAGAGGATGATGGCGCCGGCGCCCGCGTCCTCCAGTCGCCGGCAAGTGTCGAGCCTGCGGCTGAGGGGGGAGGCGGAGGGAACCAAGGGGCTCTTGAGGTCGAGGCCGAGGTATTGGGTGCTGAGGTCCATGGGAGGCTCCACTAAATGGCGGATTGCCGATTGCCGATTGCGGATCGATGGCTAATTCTGGATCGCGGACTTGGACGAGGCCCGACGCCGCCGGGAGGTCAGGCCACATGGCCCTTGGTTCCGCGTCCATCGCCTCTGGCATCAGGCCCTGGGGCTTACTCCTGCTTGGCCACCGCCAGGTGGGCCAACTGTTCGTAAAGGCTGAATCGCGATTCCACATGCTTCTGGGCCATACGCAGGAAACGCTCGGCATCCTCGGGGTGGGTGCGGTTGAGGACGCTGAAGCGGGTTTCGGTGGCGATGAAGTCGCGGTAGGGCAGGCTCGGCGGCTTGGAATCCATGTGTAGGGGGTTCTCCCCGGCGGCGGCCTTGCGCGGGTCGTAGCGAAACAGGGGCCAGTGTCCGGAGTTGACCGCCAGGTCCTGCTGGCGCAGGTTATTGGACAGGTCCACGCCATGGGCGATGCAGGGCGAGTAAGCGATGATCAGCGAGGGTCCGGGATAGGACTCGGCCTCCAGGAAGGCGCGGATGGTCTGGAGGTCCTTGGCGCCGAAGGCGACTTGGGCCACATAGACGTTCTCGTAGGCCATGGCCATCATGGCCAGGTCCTTCTTGAAGGTCGCCTTGCCGCCCGCGGAGAACTTGGCGACCGCCCCCAGGGGCGTGGCCTTGGAGGTCTGGCCGCCAGTATTGGAATAGACCTCGGTATCGAGCACCAGGAGATTGATGTCGCGCCCGGAGGCCAGGGCGTGATCAACGCCGCCGTAGCCGATGTCGTAGGCCCAGCCGTCACCGCCGATGATCCAGACACTGCGCCGCGCCAGATTTTCGCACAGGGCGGCGAGGGTCCTGGCGTCCGGCTCGTCCAGGCCAGTCAGCCGTTCCTTCAGTAAGGCGATACGCTGGCGCTGCTCGAAGATACCGGCCTCGTCGGACTGGTCGGCCTGTAACAGGCCCTCGGCCAGTTCGCCGCCGAGGCGGTCCGCCAGGCGCGCCACCAGCTCGCGGGCGTGCCCGGTTTGCTTGTCCACCGCCAGGCGCATGCCCAGGCCAAACTCGGCGTTGTCCTCGAAGAGGGAATTGTTCCAGCTCGGCCCCCGGCCCTCCGGATTGGTGGCGTATGGGGTAGTCGGCAGGTTGCCGCCATAGATGGAGGAGCAGCCGGTGGCGTTGGCGATCAGCATGCGATCGCCGAAGAGCTGGGTCGCCAGCTTGATGTAAGGCGTCTCGCCACAGCCGACGCAGGCCCCGGAGAACTCGAAGAGGGGCTGGAGCATCATGGCGTGCTTGATCTTGCCCGGGTCCAGCCGGGTGCGGTCGAACTCCGGCAGACTCAGGAAGAAGTCCCAGTTGGGACGCTCCAGGCCATGACGTTCCTCGATGGGGACCATGTTGAGGGCCTTGCGTTTGGGGTCCTGGCGGTCGCGGATGGGGCAGACCTCGACACAGAGACCGCAGCCGGTACAGTCATCCGGCGCCACCTGATAAGTGACGAGATGGCCTCCGGGAAAGTCTTTGCCCTTGATGGGGGCGTGAAGGAAGGCCGCGGGCGCCCCGGCAACGAGTTCCGCCGGATAGACCTTGGCGCGGATGGCGGCATGGGGGCAGACCAGGGGACACTTGCCGCATTGGGTGCAGAGGTCTTCCTCCCACAGGGGCACTTCCAGGGCGAGGCCGCGCTTTTCATAGCGGGTGGTGCCCAGGGGCCAGGTGCCGTCGGCGGGCATGAGGCTGACGGGCAGGCTGTCACCCTTGTTCGCCATGAGAACAGCCGTGACCTTGCGCACGAATTCTGGCGCACTGGCCGACACCGTGGGCGGGAGTTCGATGGTGCTGGTGACCTGGCGTGGAACCTGGACCTTGTGCAGGCCGTCCAACGCGGAGTCGATGGCGGCGAAATTGCGCTCCAGCAGGCCATGGCCCTTACGGCCATAGGTCTTCTTCACTGCCTCCTTGATGCGGGCGATGGCCTGCGTCTGTCCCAGGATGCCGGAGATGGCGAAGAAGCAGGTCTGCATGATGGTGTTGATGCGCCGCCGCATGCCGGTACGGCCGGCGATGCCATAGGCGTCGATGACGTGCAGGGTCAGGCCCTTGGCGATGATCTGCTGCTGCATCCGCCGGGGCAGCTCATCCCAGATGCGTTCCGGCGGGGTCGGGGTATTGAGCAGGAAGGCGGCCCCCTCGGCGGCCTTGTCCAGCATGTCGTAGCGGGTCAGGAAGATGGGCTGGTGGCAGGCGATGAAACTGGCCTCGCCGTCGTTCACCAGATAACTGCCGCGGATGGGCCTGGGGCCGAAACGCAGGTGGGAGATGGTGACCGCGCCGGCCTTCTTGGAGTCGTACTGGAAGTAGCCCTGGCCAAAGTTGGGCGTCTCCTCGGCGATGATCTTGATGGAGTTCTTGTTGGCGGAGACGGTGCCGTCCGAGCCCAGGCCATAGAAGACGCAGGCCGTGACCCCCGCCGCCGCGTCGGGCCGAAAGGCTGGGTCCCAGTCCAGGCTGGTGTGGGTGACGTCCTCGACGATGCCAACGGTAAAGGAGTTCTTGGGTCTGTGCTTGCCCAGCTCATCGAAGATCCCCTTGACCATGGCAGGGGTGAATTCCTTGGAAGCGAGACCATAGCGCCCGCCCACCACTCGCGGCATGGCTGCCCGCGCGCCATCGGCGACCGCCTGGGCTAGGGCCGTCAGCACATCCTTGTAGAGGGGCTCACCGTCGGCGCCCGGTTCCTTGGTGCGATCCAGGACGGCGATCCGGGTCGCCGTCGCCGGGATGGCGGCGATCAGACGTTCGGGCGAGAAGGGGCGGAACAGGCGGACCTTGACCAGGCCTACCTTCTCGCCGCGCGCCACCAGATGTTCCACCGTTTCCTCGGTGGCGCCGAGGCCCGAACCCATGAGCAGGATGACCCGCTCCGCGTCCGGGGCGCCGACATATTCGAAGAGCCCGTAGCGGCGGCCGGTCAGGGCGGCGAAGCGGTCCATCACCTCCTCGACAATGGCCGGCAGGGCCTGGTAATAGGGGTTGACGGTCTCCCGCCCCTGGAAATAGACGTCCGGGTTCTGGGAGGTGCCGCGGAGGACCGGATGGTCCGGATTGAGGGCCCGCTCGCGATGGGCCTGGACCAGATTTTCGTCGATCAGGGCGCGGATGGTCGCGGCCGACAGACGTTCGATCTTGTTCACCTCGTGGGAGGTGCGGAAGCCGTCGAAGAAGTGCAGGAAGGGCACCCGCGCCGCCAGGGTCGCCGCCTGGGCGATCAGGGCGAAGTCCATCACCTCCTGCACCGAGGCCGAGCAGAGCATGGCGTAGCCGGTAGCGCGGCAGGCCATGACGTCCGAATGATCGCCGAAGATGGACAGGGCCTGGACGGCCAGGGCGCGCGCCGACACATGCAGGACCGTGGGCGTGAGTTCCCCAGCGATCTTGTACATGTTGGGGATCATGAGTAGCAGGCCCTGGGAGGCGGTGAAGGTGGTGGCCAGGGCCCCCGCCTGGAGGGCGCCGTGGATGGCCCCCGCCGCCCCGGCCTCGCTCTGCATTTCGATCACCTCTGGCACCGTGCCCCAGAGGTTCGGCACCTTGAGGGAGGACCACTCGTCCGCCAATTCGCCCATGGCCGAGGCCGGGGTGATGGGATAGATGGCGATGACCTCGTTGGTCATGTGGGCAATGTAGGCAGCGGCCTCATTTCCGTCGAGGGTGACCATGGACTGCTGAGACATGGCGTGGATCCAGGATAAAGAAAGGAAAGTTAGCAAATTCTACTATACGCCGAGCGGCCGCCTGAAATCAGTGCGCGGGTGTGAAATCCGCCTGCTTCATGACCGGCATCAGTTTGGGCGGCATCGGGCCCGCCTTGGGATATGATCCCCCCGCCGGCGCGGGGCCGGAAGCGCAACCAGGACACTTGAGGAGGGCAGGGCGGTGGTCGGTGCAAACGACAGAGATGAGCCGGCAAGCCAGCCAGGGCTGACCTTCCGCCTCATGCGGGACACGGATGTGCCGGAGGTCCTGGCGGTTGAGGAGGCCAGTTATCTCCATCCCTGGAGTAAGGACATCTTCCACGATTGCCTGCGGGCCGGCTACCACTGCTGGGTGCTCCAGGTCGGCGACCACCTCGTTGGCCACGGCGTCATGTCCCTCGCCGTTGGCGAGTGCCAAATCCTCAATCTCTGCGTCCACCCCGACTGGCAAGGTCAGCAATTTGGCCGCCGCCTCTTGCGCCGCCTCCTCGCCATCGCCCGTCAGCGCAACGCCGACACCGCCTTCCTCGAGGTTCGCCGCTCCAACGGGGCCGCTATTCACCTTTACCAGGCCGAAGGCTTCTGCGAGGTCGGCCTCAGGCGGGGCTATTACCCCAAGGGCCAGGGGAGGGAGGATGCCATCCTCATGGCCAAGCCTTTGTAACCTATCACTCTTGCCCCCTTATCTTCCGTTTCCTTGAGGCCCTTGGTTGGCACTGCATAGGACCTTTGGGACCGGCCCATCGCTACTGCCCTTTGCGCAGTAGATCGACCCGATGGGGTTTGAGGAAGTGGGCACCGGTGGGGGTCATGTGGGCCAGGAAGGCGGCCTCGCGGACATCTTTCTCGTCGTGGATGAGGCGCATGAATGGTCTGGCCTTGGGTTAGGCCCTCGCGAGGGCGGCTTAAATGGCGAAGGGCGCCCGTGCCGCCTGCTGGCATCCAAGCTGGCGGGGGGCGTCACCCATCCTGGATGAACGAATTATCAATGAGTTATAGCTCGATAGAAGCAAGGAATCCACCCGACGTTCCGGGCATGGTGTAGAATCATGCCCCCTTTTAGTCCGGCGGGGCTCTGGCAAGAGGAATGAGGATTGGCACCCACACAGGCTGAAGACCGCCGGGTCTCGGGGCGCGGGCCCAGGCGTCGGCGCGGGCCCCTGGCACGGTTGGGCCTCCTGCTCGC
>JBFZDM010000270.1:0-4764 GCA_041307365.1 Chromatiaceae bacterium
TCCCATGTTCCGAGAATGGACCCTTACCAAGGCCGCGGACCTGTACCGCCTCCCCCAGTGGGGGGCGGGCTACTTTGGCTTGTCGGAAGATGGCAAGGTGACGGTGGGGGTGGATTTCCCCAGCGGCCGGGTCGAAGTGTCGCTGGTGGATATTCTTGCCGGCATGTATCAGCGGGGCCTGCAGGCGCCAGCCCTGCTGCGCGTCGAAAATCTACTCGACGCCCAGATCACCCGGCTCTACGACAGCTTTCACGCCGCCATCGCCAGCCTGGGCTACCAGGGCGATTACCGGGGCGTCTTTCCCATCAAGGTCAATCAGCAGCGTCAGGTGATCGAGGAGGTGGCGGCCTTTGGCAGCCGTTACCGTCATGGCCTGGAGGCCGGCAGCAAGGCAGAACTCATCATCGCCCTCTTCGCCTTGGGTGGCCGCGACGGTCTCATCGTCTGCAACGGCTACAAGGACCGGCACTTCTTCGAGCTGGGCCTCCTGGCCCAGAAGATCGGTTACCAGTGCCTCCTGGTGGTCGAGACCCCGGCGGAGTTACCCATCCTCCTGGCCTGCGCCGCGGAGGCGGGGGTGCGGCCCCGCATTGGCGTGCGGGTCAAGCTCTCCTCGCGGGTGGGCGGTCTCTGGAACGAGACCAGTGGCGACCGCAGCCTCTTCGGTCTGACCACCAACCAGCTCATGGACCTGGTGGAAGAACTGCGCGCCCGCGACATGCTCGACTGCCTGGAACTCCTGCACTACCACCTGGGTTCCCAGATCCCCAGCATCCGCGACATCCGCAATGGCGTCCTGGAGGCCTGCCGCTACTATGTGGAACTGGCGAAGGAAGGGGCGCGCCTGGGCTACCTGGACCTGGGGGGCGGCCTGGCGGTGGATTACGAGGGCGCCAACGCCAACCGCCCCCACAGCAAGAATTACTCCCTGGACGAGTATTGCACCGATGTGGTGGAGGCGGTGATGACAGTGCTGGACCCCGCCGGCCTGGCCCATCCCGTCATCATCACCGAGTCTGGCCGCGCCATCGTCGCCTACGCCTCCATCCTGGTCTTCAACGCCCTGGACGTGACCCGCTTCGAGCCGGCGCCCTTGCCCGATCAACTCGACCCAGGGGAACATCCACAACTCCATCTCCTGCGCGAGATTGAGGACTATTTCTCGGCCAAGAACCTGCAGGAGTGCTACAACGACGCCCATTACTATCTGGACGAGATTCGGGAACTCTTTCGGCGCGGTCAGATCCCCCTGCGGGCCATGGCGCTGGCGGAGAGCCTCTTCCTCAAGATCATCCGGCGCATCGCGCGCGAGTTGGAGGCCGGCGTGCCGGTGCCCACGGAGCTGGCCGGGCTGGCGGATAGCGTGGCCGACATCTATTACGCCAACTTCAGCATCTTCCAGTCCCTGCCGGACGCCTGGGCCATTGGCCAGTTATTTCCCGTCGTGCCCCTGCACCGCCACCGGGAGCCGCCCACGCGCCAGGCGGTGATCGCCGACATCACCTGCGACTGCGATGGCAAGATCGACCGCTTCATCGACGCCCACCAGGTCCGCCGCACCTTGCCCGTTCATCCCCTGCTCGCAGGCGAGGAATACTACCTGGGTGTCTTTCTGGTCGGCGCTTACCAGGAGACCCTGGGGGACCTGCACAATCTCATGGGCGACACCCATGTCGTCAGCATCCGCCTCAAACCGGATGGCGGCTTCGACTTCGTCAAGGAGATCCCCGGCGACAGCATCGCCGACGTCCTCGGCTATGTCGAATACGACCCCCGCGAGCTACGCGAGCGCCTGCGCAAGACGGCCGAGGAGGCGGTGCGGACGGGCCGCATCTCGCCCGCGGAACGGCAACAGGTCCTGGAGGCCTTCGCCGCCAGCCTGCGCGGCTATACCTATTTCCAGAAATGACCCGGTGGCGGACGGGCGCTCCCCGAGCCTGGACGCGACCCGGCCCCAAGCCCCAACCCAGGAGTAGAACCCCATGGCCAAGGTATTGATAATCGGCGCCGGTGGCGTCGGCCAAGTCGTGACCCACAAGTGCGCCCAGGTGCCGGAAGTCTTTGCCGAGATCGTGCTGGCGAGCCGCACCCTGGAGAAGTGCCAGCGCATCGCCGCCCAGCTCAACCGGCCCATCGAGACGGCCCAGGTGGACGCGGACGACCGCTCCGCCATGACCGCCCTCATTGAGCGGGTCCGGCCGGACCTGGTGATCAACGTCGCCCTCCCCTACCAGGACCTGCCCATCATGGATGCCTGCCTGGCCACCGGCGTCCATTATCTGGACACCGCCAACTACGAGCCACCCGAGGAGGCCAAGTTCGAATATAGCTGGCAATGGGCCTACCAGGACCGCTTCCGCGAGCGGGGGCTCATGGCCCTGCTCGGCAGCGGCTTCGACCCCGGCGTGACCAATGTCTATACCGCCTACATCCGCAAGCATTTCCTTGACGAAATCCATGAGCTGGACATCATCGACTGCAACGCTGGCGACCATGGCCAACCCTTCGCCACCAACTTCAATCCCGAGATCAACATCCGCGAGGTGACCGCCGCGGGTCGCTACTGGCAGGCGGGTGGCTGGCGGACCACGCCGCCCCTGAGCCTCAACCGCGAGTTCGATTTCCCGGAGGGCATAGGGCCGCGCAAGATCTATCTCATGTACCACGAGGAACTCGAATCCCTGGTCAAGCACTTCCCGGAGATCCGCCGCGCCCGCTTCTGGATGACCTTCTCCGACAACTACCTCAAGCACCTGGAGGTGCTCCAGAACGTCGGCATGACCCGCATCGACCCGGTGCCGTACGAGGGCCACGAGGTCATCCCCCTCAAGTTCCTCAAGGCCCTGCTCCCCGATCCGGCCAGTCTGGGGCCCCTCACCAAGGGCCGCACCTGCATCGGCTGCGTCGCCCGCGGCCTCCGGCAAGGGGAGGTAAGGACGGTGTACATCTACAATATCTGCGACCACGAGACCTGCTACCGCGAGGTCCAGTCCCAGGCCATCTCCTACACCACCGGCGTCCCCGCCATGATCGGGGCCAAGCAGATCCTCACCGGCGCCTGGCGCGGCGCCGGCGTCTTCAACATGGAAGAGTTCGATCCGGACCCCTTCATGGATGACCTCAACCGCTACGGCCTGCCCTGGGAGGTCCAGATGATGGAGGGGGGCATGGATTAGCCGTGCCATGACCAGCCCTTTGCCCCGCCCCAATCGGGAGCGCTTCCGCCGCTTTGATCCCTCCCGAGTGCCAACCCCCTGCTATGTGGTGGACGAAGTGGGGGTGGAGGCCAATCTGCGCATCCTGGACCGCGTCCAGCGCGAGAGTGGCGCCCGGATACTGCTCGCCCTCAAGGCCTTCTCCCTCTTCGCCCTGGCGCCCCTGGTCATGCGTTATCTCAAGGGTGTCTGCGCCAGCGGCCTCAACGAGGCGCGGCTGGGACGGGAGGCGTTCGGCGGCGAGGTCCATTGCTTCGCCCCGGCCTACAAGGAGCAGGAACTCGACCAGATCCTCCAGATCGCCGATCACGTCCTCTTCAATTCCTTTGGTCAGTGGGAGCGGTTCCAGCCCTTGGTCCGCGAGGCGCGGGTGCGCCGGCCGGGCCTGCGCTACGGGCTGCGCATCAACCCGGAACACACGGAGGGCTGGAATCCCCTCTACGACCCCTGTGCCCCCCTGTCGCGCCTTGGCATCCCCAGCGCCCAGTTCCCGGGCCACTCCCTTGAAGGCATCAGTGGCCTCCACTTCCACACCCTCTGCGAACAGGATCTACCCCCCCTGGCCCGCACCCTGGCGGCGGTGGAGAAAGGCTTCGGACCCTGGCTGGGCGGCCTGGCATGGATCAATTTCGGCGGCGGCCACCATATCACCCGCCCGGACTATCAGGTGGACGATCTGATCCAACTCATCCGGGATTTCCGGCTGCGCTGGCCCTTGGAGGTTTATCTGGAACCCGGCGAGGCCATCGCCCTGGACGCCGGCGTCCTGGTGACCCAGGTCCTGGACACCATCTGGAACGGCATGGATATCGCCCTCCTCGACACCTCTGCCACCTGCCACATGCCCGACGTCCTGGAGACCCCCTACCGCCCCGCTATCGAAGGCGCCGGCGAGCCCGGCTGGCTGGCACGCACCTATCGCCTCGGCGGTCAGACCTGCCTGGCCGGCGATGTCATTGGCGACTACAGTTTCCCCGCGCCCCTGCGCGTTGGCGACCGCCTCCTCCTCCACGACATGGCCATCTACACCATGGTCAAGACCACCAGCTTCAACGGCATGGCCCTGCCCGCCATCGCCCTTTGGAACTCGGACACGGATGCCCTGCGCCTGGTGCGGAGCTTCGGTTACAAGGACTTTCGGGACCGGCTATCTTGAGGGACAACCCATGTCTCCCCTTGTTTGTCACCAACCCATGGCAAGGCTTTCGCCTGTCGACAAATATCTTGTTGGCCATGGCCGCCCAGACGGCTTCTGATCGATCAATTGCTGACCACCGGCAAGCCAGCCCGGCGCCACTCGGGCAGGCCGTCCTGGAGGCGCCGCGCGGCAAAACCCGCCGCGCGTAGCCGCGCCACGGCCTCGAAGGACAAGACGCACCAGGGGCCCCGGCAGTAGGCCACCACCTCCCGGTCCGTCGGCAATTCCTTGAGCCTATCCTGCAGGCGCTCCAGGGGGACATTCAGGGCCCCGGCCACATGGCCCTGGGCGAACTCCTCGGGGGGCCGCACGTCGAGCACGGTCACCAGTCCATCCCGCACCCGCTCGAGC
>JBFZDM010000340.1:0-3117 GCA_041307365.1 Chromatiaceae bacterium
CATCCTTGATCTCGCGCGGACCAACGGGCTGCTGCGTCCCCTGGAACCTAAAGTGGACCCCGGCGGTCGAGTTCGCCCAGGCGCGGGCCGATAAGGCGGCGACCCTGCATCGGGACCTCGATCAGGCGCTGTTGCTGGTGGGGGCCTTCCACCCGGAGAGCGGGGTGTCCGCCAAGCGCATCCTGACCGATGACTTCCGACCCCACCCGGCTCTGGGCGATCTGTTGGACTGGATGCTCCGCCATCACCCGGACCCGGCGGCGAAGTCGGCGGCCATCAGTGCCAGGACGCGCTATCTGAGCTGGGCGGCGGAGCATCGCACCCTGGTCCAGCGTCAGCTCAGTCTGTTCGGTCTGGAGGAGGATGCGGCGTGAAGGCACCGCTTGAGGATGATGTCTGGACCCGGCGCGGGATCAATGTGCTCTGGGATGGGGCGGCCCTGACCCGCATCGGGCCGGTCGCCGCGGCGATCAGTCTGCGGCGCTTCTTCACCCTGGATGCCTTGGGCTGGCCGGAGGACGGGACGCCCCTGGTCGATGACCAGGCATTGGTGGTCGCCGGGCTCGATGTCGCGCTGGATGCCCTGGACCCCGCGGACATCGAGGACTGGATCGAGCAGGACCTGTATCCGCGTATCCAGGAGTTCCAGAGCGTCTTCGCGGGCCACCGTGCCCTGATCTTTTGGATGCCCGACAAGGGCCGCTGGCTGGAGAACAGTGGCGAGGGGGCCTTCGAGTGGCGCCTGGGCAGCGGCGACCAGGGCCCCCGCCTGCCCTTGGCGCGCCTGCTGTGGGACGGCGCTTACAGGGATGTCCAGCGCATCGAGGAGCCTGGGGACAAGGGTGTGAACCGCTGGATTGGGCTCTATCTGGCGCGGATCTCCTGATCGCGGCTGTTGGGTCCATCTGGCGATTGGGGAAGACCTTCGCATTCAAATGCCATAGCGGGAGTAACAAGATGCTTTTTCATGTGATTTTTGAAGCCGCCGAGGATGGTTGGATCGTGGCCGAGTGTCCCGCACTGCCGGGTTGCGTGTCCCAGGGCCGGGACCAGGCCGAGGCTATGGAGGCGATCAAGGAGGCGATTGTGGCCTGGTTGTGGGCGGAGGATCAGAAGGCGATCAGCCAACTGCCGCAGGCACAAGGACAGGCCCAAATGCTGGTAGCGGTTTGAGCCATGGGACGCTTGGGCGGCATTTCGGGCAAGCAAGCGGTCGGCGCCTTCCAGCGGCAAGGTTGGTCCGTGGCGGGACAGGTCGGCAGCCATGTGGTGATGACCAAGCCTGGGATGCGCGCGAATCTGTCCATCCCCCAGCATCGGGAGCTGTCGGTCGGCACCCTGCGCGTCTTGGTTCGTCATGCGGGCCTGACGGTCGATGCCTTTCTCGACCTCCTGAATGGTTAAGTGGATGCCACATGGCGCCGATGACCGATCTGGGCCGGGCCTTGTGAGCACGGCGGCGGGGTTCCAGCCCGGCGGTCGGGTTCAGCATCCCGATTTCGGTCAGGGGGTGGTCATCTCCCTGGCAGGCGACTATGCGCGGGTCTTCTTCCCGGCCGGGGAGCGGCAGGTGCCAAGAGCCGCCCTGCGGCCGGCCTTAAGCCACAACGAGACGGTCGTCGCCCATGCCCTCGGCGGTCGCGAGCGGGCGCTGCGGGCCTGGCTCTGCTGGAAGGCCCATGAGCTGCCCTTGTCCGAGTCGGCGGCCTCCTTGACCTCCGCCAAGATCGATCTGTTGCCCCATCAGGTGGTCCTGACCCATCGCGTTGCCACCGCCTCGCCCAGGCGGTTCCTGATCGCCGACGAGGTGGGGCTGGGCAAGACCGTTGAGACGGCGCTGATCCTGCGGGAGTTGGCGAGCCGGGGGGAACTGAAACGGGCGCTGATGGTGGTCCCGGCGGGTCTGGTGAACAACTGGCACCGGGAGTTGAACGAGGTCTTCAACCTGGACTTCGAGGTCTTCGGGCGCGAGGGCGATGTGAGCGACCGTCGCAGCAACGCCTTTGCCCGCCATGATCGGCTGATCGCCAGCATCGACACCCTCAAGCGCCCGACCCGGATCAAGCGGCTACTCGACGCCCCGATGTGGGACCTGGTGGTATTCGACGAGGCCCATCACCTGACCGCCTACCGTTCCGGCGGCAAGGTCAAGAAGACTGAGAACTATAAGCTTGGCGAGGCCCTGCGGGACCACGCCCGGGATCTCCTCCTGCTCTCCGCGACCCCCCACCAGGGCGACCATTTCCGCTTCTTCAAGCTGATCCAACTCCTGGACCCGACCCTGTTTCAGGACCCCCACGAGATGATCGAGCAGCGCCACCGGCTCAACCCCGTGGTGTTCCGCCGCACCAAGGCGGACGCCTGCCGGGCCGACGGTTCGACCCTGTTTGCCCGGCGCTGGGTGCATACCGAAGCCTTTGTGATGTCGGACCTGGAGCGCCGCTTTTACCTGGCGCTCAACGAGTACCTCAGGGACGGTTTCGCCCTGGCGAAGCAGCAGGGCGGCAAGGGCAGGGCGCTGGGCTTCGTCATGACCATCTTCCAGAAGATCGCGGCGTCGAGCTTCGCGGCGGTCCACCGTACCCTGCGCCGGCGGCTCATCGCGCTCACGGTCCAGGAGGGGCTGGTGTGCGACGCCAACCTGGACATCGACGGGCGGGAGTCGGCCTTTCGCGAGGCCCAAGGGCTGATCCGCACCGAGTGGCGGCTGGGGCAGGAGCGCATGGACGATCTGGAGGTGGATCGATTCCTCACCGACCTGAAGCGGCGGCTGTTGAAGAAGATGGACGAGGACCAACTCGCCCTGGCCTCCGACACCTTCAGCGAGGAACTGGACACCGCCGCGGCCGAGGACGCGGCCATGAACGCGGTGGCCTTTGCCCTGCCCGAGGAGCGCAGCCGGATCAAGGCGCTGTTCGACGTCTTCCCCGATGTCACCGAGACCAAGGTCGAGAAGCTGCTGGGCGCACTGGGGGCGCTCTGGCACGAGAATCCGAAGGAGCGGGTCGTGGTCTTCGCGACCTACCTCGGGACCGTGGAGATGCTGGGCGCCGAGATCGAGCGCCGCTATCCGGGCCAGGGCGTGGTGGTACTCAAGGGGGGCGACCACGGTAGCAA
>JBFZDM010000292.1:0-3922 GCA_041307365.1 Chromatiaceae bacterium
GCCAGGATGCCGGTCAGCTCCTTGGCTACCACGGTACGCCCGGCGAGTATGTCCTTGAGGGCGGAGATCAGCTCGTCCGGTTCCATGTCCTTGAGCAGATAGCCCTGGGCCCCCGCCTTGAGGGAGGCGATGAGGTCGCGCTCGTCGGCGCTGGTGGTGAGCATGGCCACCGGCATGGTCTGGCCGGCCTGGCGCAAACGCTTGAGAACCTCCAGACCGCTCAACCGGGGCATGCGCAGGTCCAGAAGGACTACGTCCGGGGCCGTCTCCACCACCCGCTCGATACCCGCCTCGCACTCGCCGAGGGCATCCACCACCTCGATGCCTCGCCTTTCCAGGAGTTCGCTCACCCCGAAACGAAAGAGGGCGTGATCGTCGATCAGCAAGACGCGCATCATGGCGCCCCCACCGGCCGGGGATGGCGTTGCTCCAGGGAGAACTGCAGTTCCACTCGGGTCCCCTCCTCCGGCTCGCTCTCGATACGCAACTCGGCGCCGAGGCGCCGTGCCCTTTCCCGCATGATGGACAGACCGATGTGTTCCCCCGCTTGGCCCCCCGTTTCCGGGAGCCGAAAACCGACGCCATCGTCCTCCACCAGCAGGACATGGTCCCCCCCTCCCTTGGCTGCAAGCAAGACCCGTACCGTATGGGCCTGGGCATGCTTGCGGATATTGGCCAGGGCCTCCTGGGCGATGCGGGTGATCTGAAGCTCCGTCGCGGCGGGCAATTCGAAGGGCCGACTGTTGTTCTGAAAGAGGATGTGCAGACCAGTGGTCCGGCGGAAGCTGTCGGTAAGCTTCTCCAGGGCCGGCACCAGGCCGCGTCTGTCCATGGGGGCGCGGAAGCTGGACAAGAGGCTACGCAACTCGCGGTGGGCCTCGTCCAGGCCGCCCTTCAGGCGCGCCAGATCGACCCTGGCCTTGTCCAAAATCCCCGGCTGGCTCAGGGACTCGTCGAGGAGATTGACCTGAAGCCGCAGGCTGGCCAGGGTCTGAGCCAGGGAATCATGCAGCTCGTTGGCCAGTGAATTGCGTTCCTCCATGATGGACAGTCGCCGAGCATCCTCGTCGGAGCGGAACTTGGCCACCGCGATGCCGAGATGATGGCCAATGCTGAAAAGCAACTCCAGGATATCCTCCCGACCAGCGATGCCGGGCTTGTCCACGAAGATGGTGTAGAAGCCGAGTTGTTCGTCCTGGTGCTCCAGGGGGATGGTCACCACCTCGATCTCGCCGCCGCGGAACATGCGCCGGCCATAGACCCGGGAGCAATAGCGCTGGTCGTTGTCGCAGAGGATGTCCCCGGTTGCCAGCACGTTGCCGCACAGGCAGAGATCCACGGGGGCCCGCCCATGTTCGGACGCCAGATCGTCGTCAAGACCGATGGAACCGACCAGCCGTCGGCTGCCGTCGGGCATGACCAGCCGCGCCGTCGCCGCGCGGCCGTTTACCATCTCCTTGAGGACGCGAAGGAAACGCAACAGAAGGGCATCCAGGGATTCGGCCTCGTTGATACCCGCCGCCACGTCGTAAAGGATCTTGATGGAGGCCGTCTTCTGCGCCAGGCGCGTGGTCTGGCGGGCCACCCGGTTGTCCATGTCCTCGTAGAGGTCCGCCAGTTCCTCGTTGAGGGCACCGATGGCCAAGGCGAGAGGACCGAGGACTCCCCCGCTCCGCCCCAGCTCCCGCAGGGCACCGCTGGCGCCGGGCTCGCCCTGGCAGACAAGGGCAACCCGCTCCTCCAGCTCGGCCAGGGGGCCGAGCAGACGGCTTCCCAGGCGCCATCCCGTCAGGCCAAGTCCGCCCAGGGACAACAGCAAGAAGAGGAAGGCGAGGCCCTGGACCGGCCCCGTCAGGGGCGGCGATTCCGGCCAGGTCAGCACAAGGGTGAGCCCCGCCAGCCCGAGGGTCAGGGCGATCAGGGGCCCCGTCAGGCCCGCCACGCGCAGGAGCCCCCAGACTGGCCAAACCTTGGGCTCCCGCCCTAGCTCCAGGGCGGGACTCACGGTGGGCACGGTGGGCGAGGGTGTCGGCATGTTCGGCGTTGGACAGGGCTGGGATCGGATTAGTACCCGGGTCATGTCAGAAGATGGCCGCCGCCGGTGCTTCCTGGGGCGGGAGGGACCACTCCGAGGCCTTGCTCCCGCTCTTGCCGCTGGAGTTCCCACATGGCGGCGTAACGCCCCGCCAGGGCCAGCAGTTCGCGATGGGTCCCCTGTTCCACCAGGCGCCCGGCGTCCAGCACCAGAATCCGGTCCGCGTCCACCACGGTCGAAAGGCGGTGGGCGATAACCAGGGTGGTGTGGTTCTCCGCCACCTCGGCCAGGGTACGGCCAATGGCCTGCTCCGTCTCGCTGTCCAGGGACGAGGTCGCCTCGTCGAAAACCAGGATACGCGGCCGCTTGAGGATGGCGCGGGCGATAGCCACCCGCTGCTTCTCGCCGCCGGAGAGCTTGAGCCCGCGTTCCCCCACCACGGTTTCCCACCGATCCGGCAGACTCTCGACGAAGTCCCGGATATGGGCCATGGCCGCCGCCTGTTCGATTTCGTCCCGCGTCGCCCCCGGGCGACCGTAGGCGATATTGTAGTAAAGGCTGTCATTGAACAGCACCGTATCCTGGGGAACGATGCCGATGGCCGCCCGCAGGCTGTCCTGGGTCAGGTCGCGCAGGTCCTGGTCGTCGATCAGAATGCGCCCGCCGGTGACATCGTAGAAGCGAAACAGGAGCCGGGAGAGAGTCGATTTGCCCGCCCCGCTGTGCCCCACCACCGCCACCTTCTGGCCGGGACCGATCTCGAAGCTCAGGTCCCGCAGGATAGGCCTCTCCTTCTGATAGTGGAAATCGATCCCCTCGAAGCGGATGGCGCCCCGCCTCAGGGCCAGGGGCCTGGCATGGGGGGCATCGCGAATCTCCGGCTCGCGCTCCAGCAGTTTGAACACCAGGTCCATGTCGGCCAGGGCATATTTGATCTGGCGATAAACGATGCCAAGGAAATTCAGCGGGATGAAAACCTGGAGCAGCAGGGCGTTGACCAGTACCAGGTCGCCGATGCTCATGGTGCCCGCCACTACTCCCCTGGCGGCGAAGAAGAGGATCGAGGTCACGCCCAGGGCTATGATGCCGCCCTGGCCGAAATTGAGCAGGGACATGGAGGTCTGGCTCTTGACCGCCACCTCTTCCCAGGCGTCCAGGGTGTCGTCGTAGCGCCGTAACTCTACGCCCTCGCTGCCGAAGTACTTGACCGTCTCGTAGTTGATGAGGCTATCGAAGGCCTGGCTGTTGGCCTGCGAGTCCAGCCGGTTCATCTGGTGGCGGTAATCCATGCGCCACTCGGTCACGGCGAAGGTGAAGAGGGCATAGAGGGCCACGGCGCCGAAGGTCACCAGGGTAAAGGCCAGTTCGTAACGCGACAAAAGAATGGCCGCCACCAGGCCGAACTCCACCAGCACCGGCAGCACGCTGAAGACCATGTAATTGAGGATGGTGCTGACCGAGCGCGTCCCCCGCTCCAGGTCCCGGCTGATGGCCCCACTCTGGCGCCCCAGGTGGTAGCGCAGCGACAGCCGATGCAGATGCTCCAGCACCCGCGTCGAGAGACGGCGCATGGCCCGGTAGCGCACCCGCGCAAAGACGATATCGCGCAACTCGTTGAAGAGGGCCGCTGACAGTTTGAGCAGCCCATAGGCCAGCAGCAGGGTCACCGGTAGCACCAGCACCTGGCCCTGGGCCTGCTCGAAGGCATCGATGATGTCCTTCAGTAGTAGCGGCACCCCCACGTTCGCCACCTTCGCCAGCACCAGACAGGCCAGCGCCAAGAGGGCCCGGCCGCGAAACTCCCATAGATAAGGCAGCATGGCCCGCAGATTGTGGGCATCGCGGCGGTCCGTATGCACCCGTTCGGTGGCGTTGGTGATCATGGGG
>JBFZDM010000326.1:0-5084 GCA_041307365.1 Chromatiaceae bacterium
GTTACCGAGGATGCCAGGCCTCTCTGGGTGGGCCGTCCAGTGGATCCCTCGCCCCTGGGTAGTTTCCGCAATGCCCTGGTCCTGCGCGTGGGGGGCGTCGTCCTGCTGCTGATTTTGGCGGTGATGGTCATGGCCGGTTGGATCGCCCGTCGCCTGGAGCGCATGGGCCGGGAACTGATGACGGGCGTGGATCGAGTAGTGCGCTCCGGCGAAGGGGTGCGTTTTGCCTGGCAGGGTCCTCAGGAGGTGCGGGCCTTCGGCGAACAGCTCACGGCCCTGGCCAAGACCCATGTCGAGCATCTGCGCGCCGCCCGCGCCCATACCTTGGAACTGGAACGATCCAACCGCTACAAGTCCGAGTTCCTGGCCAACGTCAGCCACGAGCTGCGCACCCCACTGAACTCCATTTTGCTCCTGTCCAAGATGTTGGCGGACGACAAGGCCGGTCTCTCCGCCGATCAGCAAGGCCAGGCCCGAGTCATCCACGCCGCGGGGCGGGATCTGCATGCCCTTATCGATAACATCCTCGACATCTCGCGCATCGAGGCCGGGAAGGTCAGCCTCAACCTGGAATGGATCGATCCGCGCGCCATGACCGAGGAGGTGATGGAGTTGGTGGCGCCCCAGTTTGGCGACAAGGGCCTGTTCCTGCGCCTGGACCTGAAAGAGACGGCGCCGCCGCGAATCTATAGCGACCATGACAAGGTGCGCCAGATCCTCAAGAATTTCCTCGCCAATGCCGTCAAGTTCACCGAGAAGGGTGGTGCCACCATCGCCATCGACCGGGAGGCCGACGGTTACCTATCCCTGAGCGTGGCTGACACGGGCATCGGCATCCCCGCGGACAAGCACGCCATCATCTTCGATGCCTTCCAGCAGGCCGACGGCTCCACCCGGCGTCGCTTCGGCGGTACCGGCCTGGGTCTATCCATCAGCCGCGAACTGGCCCAGCGTCTCGGTGGGAGTATTCGCGTCGAGAGCGAGGAGGGCCGCGGGGCCCGCTTCATCCTGCGCCTGCCGGTGGAGATGGACACTAGCGCCCTGAAGGAGGCGCCCCCTGTGATCAAGCCAGAAAGCGCCCATGCCATGATCGAGGAGCCAGAAGTGCCCGCCACCGAAGTCGATTTCGGCGGGAGCTGGGTGCTGCTGGTGGAGCACGACGCCGCCAGCTTGGTGGCCGAGACGCGGATGCTGGAATCCTTTGGCCTGCGCATCCAGATGGCGGCGAATGTGGATGAGGCACGGGAGACCCTACGGGAGGAGGCCGGCTGCGCCCTCATCCTTCTGGCTGAAATGGTGTCCCTGGCCAATACCTGTGATACGATTAAGGCAATACGTCTGGACGCGCCGGCTGGAGGCCTCCCGATCGTCGTTATCGGTCGTTCCGGCGGGGCGGAGGCCCGCGCCTGTTATCTCCGGGCCGGCGCCAATGACTTTGTCGCCAAACCCGTGATGCGGTCCAGGCTGGAGGCGGTCCTGACCGCCACTCTCGGCGTGGTGGAAAATCTGAACAAGCAAGAGACGGCATGAACCGCTATTCCGGTTTCAAACTCCTCATCGTCGACGATCACGTCCACAACCTCTTCACCCTGCGGACCTTGGTCGAGGCGCGCATGGACGTGGCCATCCTCGAGGCCACATCTGGCCAGCAAGCCATCGACCTGACGCTCCGCTATCCGGACATCGATCTCATCATCCTGGATGTGCAGATGCCGGAGATGGACGGCTTCCAGACCGCCGCCCTGCTCAAGATGCGCAAGCGTACCCGCGACATCCCCATCATTTTCCTCACCGCCGCCTTCAAGTCCGAGGAATTCCAGCAGCGCGGCTACGCCATCGGCGCTGTCGATTACCTGCTCAAGCCCATCGAGGACAACCAGCTCATCAACAAGATCAGCACCTATTTCCGGCTGATCGAAAAGGAGCGGGCACTGAATCAGGTGCTGGAGCAGCAGGTCGCGGAGCGAACCGCTGAACTGGCCCAGGCCAAGCAGTATCTGGAAAATATCATCGCCTACATGGGTGAGGCCCTGCTGGTGCTGAACCCCCAGGGCGAGATCAAGTCCGCCAATCCCGCCGCCTGCCGCATGCTCGGCTACCCGGAACAGGAATTGCTAGGCATGTCCATCGGGGATGTCTTTGAGGAGGAGGGCGACGAGCAGGCCGGCGCCTTCCTGGGGCTCTGGCTGGAGGCCCTGATCCGCACTGGAGCCCTCAGTAAGATCGATGCCCGCTTCATTGCCAGCGACGGGCGCCGCGTGCCTATCCTCTTTTCTCGCACCGCCGTGCGGGATCCGGATGGTGGCATCGCCGACATCATTTGCATCGCCAAGGACATGACGGGCTATGTCCGCGTCGATCGGGATGAAGAAGAGGCGGCCCTGGCCGCCGACGAAACACGCTAGGAGACGTCCATGACCGAGCCAGACCAAATCAACCTGCCGGAAGACGAAGAAACTTCCCTGACGGCCAACGCCCTCAAGGCTATGGCCCACCCCCTGCGGTGGAAGATCATCTGTTCCCTGGGTGACCGGGAGCTGTCCGTGGGCGAGATCGTGGAACGTACGGGCACCTCCCAGAGCAACATCTCCCAGCACCTGGAGCAGTTGCGCAACAAGAACATCGTCGTGGCGCGCAAGGAGGCCAATCGCATCTACTACCGCATCCGCAACCACCAGTTGCTGGATCTCATCGGTATCATGCGCGACGTGCTTTGCCCGGCGAATCTCGACGACCGTTATCCGCGTTAGCCCTGGCTAAGGCGCTTCACCAACCACCATGGCCAACAGGGGCTGAACATGCTGAGCATCGAATCGCTGATTTCCACCCTCTCTGACTGGGTCTGGGGCCCGCCCATGCTGATCCTACTGGTCGGCACGGGCCTCTATCTGACTATCCTGCTCCGGGGCTTGCAGTTCCGCGCCCTGGGGCTCGCCTTCAAGCTGATTCTGGACAAGGGGCACGGGCACGAGGGTGACATCAGCCACTTTGCCGCCCTTATGACGGCCTTGGCGGCCACGGTGGGCATCGGCAACATCGTCGGCGTGGCGACGGCCATCACCCTGGGTGGGCCAGGGGCCGTCTTCTGGATGTGGATGACTGGCCTGGTGGGCATGGCCACCAAGTACGCCGAGGCCGTGCTGGCGTTGAAATATCGCGAACGGGGCGATTTCGGCATGCGTGGAGGCCCCATGTATTACCTGGCGAAGGGCGCCAATCAGCCGGTTCTGGCCTGGCTCTTCGCCCTCTTCACCGCCCTGGCCACCTTTGGCATCGGCAATATGACCCAGGTGAATGCGGTGGCCGGCATCTTCGATTCGGTGTTCCAGGTCGAGCCCTGGGTCACCGGCGCCATCCTGACCCTGCTCACCGGTCTCGTCATCCTGGGTGGCATCCGTTCCATCGCCCGTTTCACTTCTTTCGTCGTACCCTTCATGATCCTGGGCTACGTCCTCGCATCCCTGGTGGTGCTGGCTTTCAACGCCAGTGAGATCCCGGCGGCCCTGTCCCTCATCTTCTACCACGCCTTCAACCCCATCGCCGCTGGCGGCGGCTTTGCCGGGGCGGCGGTGGCGGCGGCCATCCGCTACGGCGTGGCCCGCGGCGTCTTCTCCAACGAATCCGGCCTCGGTTCGGCGCCCATCGCCGCCGCCGCCGCCCGTACCGATGACCCGGTCAAGCAGGCCCTGGTCAGCATGACCCAGACCTTCATCGATACCCTCGTGGTCTGCACCATGACGGCCCTGGTCATCCTTACCGCCAACCCCTGGACCCAGGGCGTGGGCGCGGCGAGTCTTACTAGCCAGAGCTTCGCCGAAACCCTGGGCTACGGCGGTGAGATCCTGGTGGCCATCGCCACGGCCTTCTTCGCCTATTCCACCCTCCTGGGTTGGAGCTATTACGGCGAAAAGGCCATCGAATACCTGGCCATCACCTTGGGCGGCAAGCGCTCGCCACGCCATGCCATCCACGGCTACCGGCTGATTTTCGTCTCCGCCGTGATGGTCGGCGCCATGATGAAATTGGAGTTCGTCTGGAACTTCTCCGACCTGGCAAACGGCCTCATGGCCATCCCCAACCTCATCGCCCTCCTGCTCTTGTCCAAGGTCATCAAGCAGGAGACGGATCGGTATTTTGGGTCGATAAAATG
The DNA here is from genome assembly GCA_041307365.1 of Chromatiaceae bacterium. Taxonomy (GTDB): domain Bacteria; phylum Pseudomonadota; class Gammaproteobacteria; order Chromatiales; family Chromatiaceae; genus M0108. Next base: position 4,151 of record JBFZDM010000326.1, read on the forward strand.
ACGGATCGCCAGCCATGGCGTGCCGGCCCAGGAGTTCTGCAGCGTCAGAAGCGACCGATCAATGCCAGTCCCAGCATGGCCGCGGGGTCCTGGTCGTCCTCGTAGAGTCGGTCGCCATCTTCATCCTCGACCCGGAGCTGGCCGCTCAGGGTCGCCCCGGCATAGAAGCGGAGCTTGATCCCGTCGGTCAGGTTGCGCCCGATATGGACATAAAGGGGGATGTAGCTATTCTCGCCGACCCCGTCGGGAAAGGGCCCGCCTTCATCGAGACGCTGGCGATAGGATCGATAAGTAGCTCCCAGACCCGCCTCCCAGCCCCCATCCAGTCGATAGGCGAGTTCCAGGCCTGCCGGACCCGCTGGACCGGCGGGGAAGGGGTTGGTGAGGCGGAGGCGATCGGTGATGTTCCAGTTGACAATCAGGAAGGGGAATACCTTGGTTTCCTCGATGCGCTCATAGGCCGCGAAGCCGAGCCCCAGGGTGAGATCCGGTCTCAGTTTGCGGGCCAGCGAGATTGTGGCACCATATTCTAGGGCCTTGGAAAAATCGGCGCCGCTCTCGCCGGAATACATGAGGGTGGGGGTCAGACCCCAGAGCCAGCCGCCCCCCGTGGCGTAGTTGTAGGGCAGGGACAGGCCAAGGCGGTAGAGGTTGTTCCAAGGCGCAAAACCTCCAAATCCCTGTGGTTGATCGAAGCGCCAATCCTCGTAGTCAAAGGCCAGGCGCAAGCCAAGGGAAGCCCCCTCCGCGAGCGTCCATGACCCCCCGAGGGTGGTGAAGACACCCGCGAAGCCCGCCTCCCCGCCGGCGTCGAGCCCGCTCTCGACGTGATAGAGCGGGGCGATGGAATAGCTGAAATTGGCCGCGGGCATTGGCTCGGCGGTGGCGACGCCTGCCGCCAGCAAGAGGGTCACAAATGCACCACGGCGAGTGA
>JBFZDM010000097.1:0-4650 GCA_041307365.1 Chromatiaceae bacterium
GCGCGACCGAAGGCCTTGAAGACCGTCTCGGCCTGGTGATGGGCATTGGTCCCGCGCAGGTTGTCGATGTGCAGGGTCAGAGCGGCGTGATTGACGAAGCCCTGAAAGAATTCCTGGCACAGGTCCACGTCGAAGGCACCGATCAGGGGGCGGGTGAAATCGACGTTGAAGCTCAGGCCAGGCCGGCCGGACAGGTCCACCACCACTCGCGACAGGGCCTCGTCCAGGGGCACATAGGCATGGCCGTAGCGGCGGATACCCCTCTTGTCACCAAGGGCGCGGGCCAGGGCCTGGCCCAGGGTGATGCCGATGTCTTCCACCGTATGGTGGGCGTCGATGTGCAGGTCGCCTTCGGCCTCGATCTCGAGGTCGATCAGGCCATGGCGCGCCACTTGGTCAAGCATGTGCTCCAGAAAGGGCAGGCCCGTCTTGAAGCGGGACCCGCCGGACCCATCCAGATCGACAGTGACCCGGATGCGAGTCTCCTGGGTATTTCGTTCGACTTCGGCGCGACGCGGCGGGGTGGGGTCTGGCACGGGATTTATCTTCGCGATTAAGGGCCTGAATGGCTGTCTATTAAACCACAGGATGAGAGTAACCGGCAGTTGGATTGCTGGCTGGGTCACCCCTTCTCCCTTGATGATCCTTGCTTTTAGCTTTCAAGCCAAAAGGTCACGGGCCCATCATTGACCAGGCTCACCCGCATGTCGGCACCGAATCGCCCAGTTTCGACCTGGGGATGGCGGAGGCGGGCATGTTCGAGGAGAAGATCGAAAAGGCGGCGTCCCTCTTCGGGCGGCGCGGCGGCGGTGAAGCTGGCGCGGGTGCCCTTGCGGGTGTCCGCCGCCAGGGTGAACTGGGGCACCAGCAGCAGGCCGCCGCCCCTGTCGGCGAGGCTCAGGTTCATGCGGCCCATGGCGTCGGGAAAGACGCGATAGCCGAGCAGGCGCTCCAGCAAGCGTTCGGCGCGGCGCTCGTCATCACCCTTTTGGACACCGACCAGCACCAGCAGGCCCGGACCTATGGCGCCCACCGTCTCGCCGGCGACCTCCACCCGCGCCGCTGTCACCCGTTGGAGCAGACCGATCATGGCCGGATCACAGCTCGCTGGACCGTGGGTTCAGAAAGGTGTTCACAAAGGGTTTCGGTTTCACGGCGGGATCACGACCGGGAGAAGCGGTCCGTGGCCGCAACCAGGGCGGCGCGGATGCCTGGCTCGAAGGCCGAATGGCCCGCGTCCGGCACCACGACCAGTTCCGATCCCGGCCAGGCCTGGTGCAATTCCCAGGCCGAGCGCAGGGGGCAAATGAGGTCATAGCGCCCCTGGACGATGACACCGGGGATGCCCTGGAGGCGATGGGCGTCGCGCAAGAGCTGATTCGGCTCCAGGAAGGCGCCATTCACGAAGTAATGGCACTCGATGCGGGCCAGGGCAAGGGCGAAGCGGGCGCTGGCGAACTGGTTCTGGAGGTAGGGGTTCTCCAGCAGGCTGGCGGTACGGCCCTCCCAGAGAGACCAGGCCTTGGCGGCGGCCAGACGGGCAATCTCGTTGTCCCCGGTAAGGCGACGGTGGTAGGCGTGGAGCAGATCCTGACGCTCCTCCGCCGGTATGGGGGCCAGAAAATCCTGCCACCAATCCGGGAAGACCCAGTTCGCGCCCTCCTGATAGAACCAACGTATCTCCTCGGGACGGCACAGGAAGATGCCGCGCAAGATCAAGGCCGAGACGCGATCTGGGTGAGTCTCCGCATAGGCCAGGGCCAGGGTCGAGCCCCAGGAACCACCGAAGACCAGCCAGCGCACGATGCCCAGGCGTTCACGGATACGTTCCAAATCCGCGACCAGATGCCAGGTGCTATTGTTGGCCAACCCGGCGTGGGGCCGGGAACGGCCACAACCGCGCTGATCGAAGAGGACGACCCGATAAAGCGCGGGGTCGAAAAAGCTCCGGTGGACTGGATCAGAGCCAGCGCCAGGGCCGCCATGCAGGAATACGGCGGGGATGCCGGCGGGATTACCGGATTCCTCAATGTAGAGATCGTGGCCATCCACGGCCATCCGGTGGCTGGCATAGGGCTCGATGGGGGAATACAGGTCCGGCTCTGTCTGCATGGCATGGGCTCATGGCGAAGGGGCGAGTCCTGGAGTACCGGGACTTGTAGCTCTCGATCCCGGCTAAGGATAAGGGGCCGGGGTACACCCCGCAAGGGCGCGCCCTGGCATTACGGGCATATCTCAGGCATGCCATCCGCGGCCCAGCGGAGTAGCATGGCGCCCCGCGACGCCTGATCCGGCGGAAAGGATCGGGTGACGGTATGGGGCCTGCGGCCCTGGGACGAACCGGCTGAGGGTCATAAGGGCATGAGGGCCATGACGGGAGGGCAAGCACCCTGGAACAGCTCTGCCCAGGGGGTATTCAGCGCGCCGGCCAGAAGGGGTCTTGGGTTTGCCCTGGCCGGGCTACTGTGGCTGGCCCATGGCTCGGCGATGGCCGCCACCGCCTTTTCTCTTGACCATCAAGGGACCCAATTCGATGTCTATCGGCTCGACCCAGGCGAGGAGCAAGGGTTGCGCTTCTTCTGGAAGCGCCCGGATGGCAGCGCCTTTGCCAGCATCCCGGCCCTGCGCCAGGATTTGGCGGCCCGCGGGGAGCAACTGGTATTCGCCATCAACGGCGGCATCTATTCCCGTAAGCTTGAGCCCCTGGGCCTCTTCATCCAGGATGGGGAGACCCTGGCCCCCCTCAGTCGCGGCAAGGGCGGCGGCAACTTCTTCCTCAAGCCGAACGGGGTCTTTTTTATCACCAGCGAGGGGGCCCAGGTGGTCGAGACCGACCACTACCGTCCCTCAGGCCAGGTTCGCAACGCCATTCAATCCGGTCCCCTGCTCGTTCGCGATGGCGAGTTGCACCCGCGCTTCATCCCCGGTTATGAGAGCCGTTATGTCCGCAATGGGGTCGGCGTGGACCGGGAGGGCCGGGTCGTCTTCGCCATCTCCGACGGTGCCGTGAACTTTCATGACTTCGGCACCTTGTTCCGGGACCGCCTCCACTGCCCCAATGCCCTCTATCTGGACGGCCAGATCTCCAAGATGTACCTGCCGGAACTCGGCCACTACGCCTTCTGGGCCTGGCGACCCCTGGTCTCCATCATTGGCCTGACGAAGGCGGCCGATGAGAGTGGCAAGCCTTGATCCGGTGCGATCCAGGCCCTTGGCAGCGGGGGCGCGGGCTTGACTTGGAGAATTTGCGCAAGCTTGCCATACTTGAATCACTTCGATTCTCCGCGTCAAACCCAGGCGATACCCCATGATTCCGTCCCCCTTCCGCGCCCTGCGCATTGGCTGGCCGCTGCTAGTGGCACTCCTGCCCGCCCTGGCCCTCTCGCAGCAGAAGGTGCCCGTGGGCGCCGAGCTGGAGCGCCTGTCGGCGGCTCATGGCTTCACGGTGGTCGGGCTGGCGGCCACCGGAGAGGCCGTCGGGCGGGCTGGCCCCGCTGAACTCTATCCGCGTTTGCGCCAGTTGTTGGTGGACTTCAACCACATCATCGTCCAGGCACCGGGTGGCGGGATTGATCGTGTCATCATCCTGGGCGAAAAGGCCGTCCATGTTCCTCCCCCGCCACCAACCACCGCCAGCGGCGCCCCCGGAAACGGTCACATCGAACTCAAAACCTCCCGTCGCGGGACCCAGCATGCGGTCCAAGTCTCCCTGGAGGGCGAGGGGGGCAAGCGGGTGTCGCGGGAATTACTGGTCGATACCGGGGCGGATTTCGTTGTACTGCCCGCCTCTCTGCTATCCGCCCTGGGGATCGGCGCCGATCGCCTGCGGCCAAGCGAGATGCAGACCGCCAACGGCAAGGTCCAGGCACGCATCGGCAGCCTGCCGGCGATCTGGCTCGGCCAAAGCCGCATCGAAAATATCCGCGCCGCCTTCCTGGACGACGCCAAGCTGGGAAACAGCGGTCTACTGGGCATGAGCGTTCTCAGCCGCTATACCATGACTATCGACGACAAGGCCGGCCGCCTGACCCTGGACGCCAAGGGTGGTGGTAAGCCGGGCGCGCCTGGAGAGGTGGTGGCCGAGGGCGCGCCACCAGCGAGCGAGGGGGATGGGGCTGAGCCGGGAGGCGAACCCGCTCCGGAGGGTGCCACAACCTCCTCGGCGCCACCAGCCGAGCCAACTCCCGGGACGGTGCCCGAGGCAGCTCCCGAGGGCAGCGTCCAGGTGCCCGTGAAATAGGCCGCGATCCCGTCACAGGGGCTTCAGCCTTGCAGCCGGATCCTGGCGATAAAAGTCCCGCAACTGGCGGTAAACTTCCGGGTACTCGTCGAACAAGAGGTGTGGCAACTCGAAGAATGTCTCGCTACAGACGGCGAAGAACTCCCCCGGCGATTCTCCCGCATAGGGGTCGAGGGCCGTTTCCTCCTCCCGATCCAGGCGCGCCCCGAGATCTGTGTAGGCGGCGCCAAAGACCCGGGCCCAATGGGCGTCATTCATGTCCCGGTGCAGCGGCGGGTGGCCATTGGGGGCGCCGTCACGCATGTCCAGTTTGTGCGCCATCTCGTGGATAATCACGTTGAAGCCGTCGCGGACCACGCCAGCCTGGACATCGGCCCAGGACAGGATGACCGGACCCTGCTCCCAGGCCT
>JBFZDM010000336.1:0-3156 GCA_041307365.1 Chromatiaceae bacterium
GACACAGCCTCCGGGCACTCGGGATAGGGTCACGCACCCGACGCTGAACCTGCGGCAAGACCGAAACCGGGCCGCGTCCGTACCAATCCCCCGTGCCGTCCGAAACGCCGCGATCAGGACCTCGGCGATCGCGGGAGCGGTTGGTGGCGGGAATTGGCGACTGGAGACACCCTTGACTCCAACTGCCGTGCACGGCCGAAGCGGCCGGTATGTCGCGGGTCACGCTGCATCGGATCGAACAAGGGGAACCTGCGGTCACCATCGGTGCCTATCTGAACGCACTCGTGGCGTTGGGTCTGGATTTCGGCATCCTCACGCCGGATCAACCGGCCAACGCCGTCGGTGAGGACGCGAAACCAGGCTGGATTCCGGTTCGCGTTCGACTCCGGGACTATCCGCGACTCCATTTGCCTGGGGATTATTGCGAAACACGCGGAGGGATGACGTTGACGTCGTCCCGAAGGCATGAAGCGATCTCGCAGGAACGAACAGGCACGGAAAGAAACGATGGGGTAATGCCGATCGGGGCCCGTTCGGGATTCGGTATTTTGTCCAGGGAGAGCCTGTAAAAGCCCGGATCATTTTGCGGGAACGCTTGTGGGTACGCCGACCGATTTTTTCTTATTTTTACTTTAAAATCAGATCGTTGCAAGCTGATGATGGCGGAGAGAGAGGGATTCGAACCCTCGATGGAGTTTCAAGCCCCATACTCCCTTAGCAGGGGAGCGCCTTCAGCCTCTCGGCCATCTCTCCGGATAAATTGAGGGGGTGCTTTAGCAGGCGGGGAATTATAGCCCCGCCCGCCGAGGGGCGCCACTCCTATTCAAGGTCGCTGGGGGGTTCGCCGGTTTGCCCAGCCTGCTCACGCTTGATCCGCTCGTAAATTTCCTCGCGGTGGACGGCGACGTCACGCGGGGCATTGACGCCGATGCGTACCTGGTTGCCCTTGACGCCCAAGACGGTGACGGTAACTTCGTCGCCGATCATGAGAGTCTCGCCGACCCTTCTAGTCAATATCAACATTTCGCGTTATCTCCCTTTTCATCCTTATCCAGTCCGCGGGCATGGCGCGGGCGCAGGCATGGCGTGGCACCACCAGCCGAGGCGCTCGGGCAGAGGCCAACTAAACACGAAGTCCTGGACACTACTTCGCGTTGTTGGGATTTTAACAATCGCCAAGGGCCCAAAAAAAGGATTTTTTGCACGGAAGTGTTATTTTTTGAGGCATATAGGCGACCTTCATGCCCCCTGCTCCAGTTCGAAGGCGCTGTGCAAGGTACGCACCCCGAGTTCCAGGTATTTCTCGTCCACCACCACGGAGATCTTGATCTCGGAGGTGGAGATCATGCGAATGTTGATCCCTTCCTTGGCAAGGGCGGCGAACATCCTGCTGGCGATGCCGGCGTGGGAGCGCATGCCGACGCCAACAATGGAGATTTTGGCGATGCGGTCGTCACCCAGAACTTGGCGCGCGGTCAGTGATTCGGCAGTGCCCTTGAGGATCTCCAAGGCGCGCTGGTAGTCGTTGCGATGGACGGTAAAGGTGAAGTCCGTCGTCGCCTCGTCGGCGGCGATGTTCTGAATAATCATGTCCACTTCGATATTGGCGTCCGCGATGGGACCCAAAATCTTGTAGGCCACGCCCGGCTGGTCCGGGACCCCCAGGATGGTGAGTTTGGCCTCGTCACGGGCGAATGCAATACCGGAAATGACCGCTTGTTCCACGGCGTCCTCCTCGAGTGAAATCAGCGTGCCCTCGCCCTCTTGGAAACTGGAGAGCACGCGCAATGGAACCTTGAACTTACCCGCAAACTCGACGGAACGAATCTGCAGGACCTTGGAGCCCAGGCTGGCCATCTCGAGCATCTCCTCGAAGGTGATGCGATCGAGCTTGCGGGCCCGCGGCTCCACGCGCGGGTCCGTGGTATAGACACCGTCCACGTCGGTGTAGATCTGGCACTCGTCCGCGTGAAGGGCGGCGGCCACGGCCACGGCGGAGGTGTCCGACCCGCCTCGGCCCAGGGTGGTGATGTTGCCGTGTTCATCCACGCCCTGAAAGCCGGCCACCACCACCACGCGTCCTGCGTCCAGGTCCGCCTGGAGGCGGGCACCGTCGATCTCGCGGATGCGCGCCTTGTTGTGGGCACTGTCTGTGAGGACATGGACCTGGCCGCCGGTGTAGGAGCGGACGGGGCAGCCGATCTGGTCCAGGGCCATGGCGAGCAGGGCGATGGTGACCTGTTCGCCGGTGGCTAGCAGAACGTCCAACTCCCGGGGGAGGGGGCGATCCTGAATGGCCTTGGCCAGGCCGATGAGACGATCCGTCTCGCCGGACATGGCGGAGACCACGACGACCACCTGGTTGCCCTGGTCGCGCCAGCGCTTGACTCGCTGGGCGACGGCCTGGATCCGCTCGACGCCGCCAACGGAGGTACCTCCGTATTTTTGAACAATGAGCGCCATGGCACTCTCCTTACTTCATTGTCAATGTCAAAGTTGCCATGCCGTCCCTGGGATGGATGACGGCCTGGGGATGATGGAAAAAAAACGACCCGTGGGCCAAATCCTGACTTCGGGGTTTATGCCTCGCCTCGACCCAGGCGCCAGGTTGTCCAATCCGCGATGGATCGCGATTGCAACAAGCTACCGACTTGCCTGGGCGCGCACCCACTCCTTGGCCAGGGCCAGGGCCGCGGGCAGACCGGCGGGGTCGTTGCCGCCGGCCTGGGCCATATCGGGCCTGCCGCCGCCCTTGCCACCCACCTTGGCGGCGGCCTCCCGGACCAGATCGCCGGCCTTGAAGCGACCGGTCAGATCCTTGGTCACCCCGCCCACCAGGCTGACCTTACCCTCGCTCTCGGCGGCGAGCAGGATGATAGCGGAACCCAGCTTGTCCTTGAGCCGATCCAGGGCGTCGCGCAGGGTCTTGGCGTCGGCGCCATCGAGCCGGGCCGCCAGGACCTTGACCCCACCGATCTCTTCCGCCTGGGCCGCCAGGTCCTGACCGGCGGCGCCGGCGGCCTTGGCCTTGAGATCCGCCAACTCCTTCTCCAGCCGCTTGGCGCGATCGAGCAGGGCGGCGACCTTGTCGTCCAGGTCCTCCCGGCTGCCCCGGACCAGGCTGGCCAGACGGAGCAGACGTTCCTCGTCCGCCTC
>JBFZDM010000362.1:0-5330 GCA_041307365.1 Chromatiaceae bacterium
GGGCAAGCGGCCGTAGGCGAAGACCTCGGTCTCGATCGGCCGCGTCAGGCCGGCGCGTACCTCGGCCAGGGCGGCCCCCGGTATCTCGGGGGCCACGACCCAGCGTCCGGCGCCGGCCTCCCTCAGGAGTTCCAGGGTATGGGGGTTGAAGATGTTGAGCGTCGCCCCGGCGACCCAATCGCTCACCCCGGCCTCGGCGAGCAGGCGTACGGCGCCCATGTCGTTGGCCTCGACCCGAAATTCGCCCTGGCCGATGATCTGGCGCAAGGTCTTTAGATCAGATTCGGACTCGATCAGGCTTTGGGTGGCCAGGACCACCTCCTTGCCCACCGCCGCGAGTTCCCGGCCCAGATTCAGCCAATCGTCAAGGCGCAGTTCGTGGCGGCGGGAGCAGACGGTCTCGCCGAGATAGACCACATCCACCGGGCTGGCGGCGATCCCAGCGTAAAAATCCAGGGTCTCCTGGCGGGGCCAGTAGTAAAGCAAAGGACCGAGGGCAAGTTTCATCCCTTTGGGCTCCCTATGACGAAATGGATGGGCGCACGGGAGAAATGATCAGACGCCCCCCGACCCTCCCCCCAATCCTCCAGGGCCCGACCGAAAACCGCAATGCTTCGGGTAGACAGCGGGAAAACGTCATTTCCACGGCCTATGGTAGGCGCCAAGGGTATGGCTCTGGCCCTCGGAGACCTTGTTGAGCTCGGCCATCCAGGCCGGGGCGACCTGGAATCTTTCCGGCGCGGCCATGACGGCGTCGATGGCCGCCCGCCACACCCGGGTAACCTGGGCCACATAGGCCGGGCTGCGCTGGCGGCCCTCGATCTTGATGGCGCGAATGCCCGCGCGGGCGAGTTCGGGCAGGAGTTCCAGGGTGTTGAGGCTGGCGGGTTCCTCTATGGCGTAATAGGTCTCGCCCTCGACCTCGAAACGGCCCTTGCAGAGGGTCGGGTAGCCGGTGCGCTCCCCCTCGGCGAAGCGGTCGATGAGGATGCCGTTAAGGCGGGTCTCCATGCCTTGGCTTGTCTCCTCCCAACGGACATAACGGCCAGGGGAGCAGGCGCCATTGCAATTGGGCGATTCGCCGGTGGCGTAGGCGGAGAGGGCGCAGCGGCCTTCCACCATGACGCACAGGCCGCCGAAGCCGAAGACCTCGATCTCTACCGGCGTGCGCGCCACGACACCTTCCACCTGCGCCAAGGACAAGACGCGCGGCAGGACGGCGCGCTGGATGCCGAAGCGCTCGTGGTAGTAGTTGATCGCCTCGTAACTGGTCGCCGAACCCTGCACCGATAAATGCAAACGCAACCCTGGATGCCTCTTGGCCGCATAGTCCATGAGGCCAGGATCGGCAAGAATCACGGCATCGACACCAAAATCGGCGGCGCGATCCACCGCCGCCGTCCAATTCGGCCAGTTGCCCGCCTGGGGATAGGTGTTGAGCGCCAACAGCACCTTGCGGCCGCGGGCATGGGCGAAGGCGATCCCTTCCCGCAGGCGCGGCGGGTCGAAATTCAGCCCGGTGAAGTTGCGCGCGTTGGTGGCGTCCTTGAAGCCAAGGTAAACCGTATCGGCGCCATGTTCGATAGCGGTTTTCAGCGCCGGCAGACTCCCGGCGGGACAGACGAGTTCGATCTGGTGAAAGGGGGCCATGAGTCCTGCGTCGCTGGAAAAAAAGCGGTTAATGATAATCCCTTTTGGCCCTATTCAGTCTTGACGAGTGTCAAGAAAGGATGATTTGGCCTAGCGTGGGAGCCTTGCCTTCGCAGGCTTTGTAACCAGCCAGCCACCGGCCACTGATCGGCCAGCAAGGACGGCTCAGGTCGCCCTAGCCTTGTTGCGTCAGGCAAAAGCATGGGCCATGCTTGGAGAGAGGATCGGGAGAGGACAGATGTCGCACGTCCACATTTTGATCGCTACCCTCATCGCCGTCGCCCTCCTGGCGGGTATCGGCTGTGCCCATCGCGGCGAGCCGGTGGAGGCCGACGAGGCCACCGGGGAGCGGCGCGCCAGCAGGGCCGAGGATCCCCGTTACGCCTTCCCCCCGGCGCAAAAACGCGGCTTGACCATCCTTCTCGATTCCCAGACCTTCGAATACCGGGAAGATGATCGGGTCTTCGCCAGTGGTCCCATCTCCTCCGGGTCGCCCCGGCACCCGACGCCAGTGGGAAACTTTCGCGTCCTCTCCAAGCAGGAGAACAAGCGCTCTGGCAAATACACCAACTATTTCGACCAGAATACGCCCATGCCTTACTCGCTCCAGTTCCATGGGCCCTACTTCATCCACGAGGGCTGGCTGCCGGGCCACGCCGATTCCCATGGCTGTGTGCGGCTGAGGTACGAGGACGCCAAGCTCCTCTTCAGTCGGGTCAAGGTCGGCGATCCGGTCCAGGTCAAGCGGGGTGGCCGGGCGCGGCCAGCCAACCCCTGGGGCGATCACTTTCCCTTTCCACTGTTTTGATGGTCCCCCCGGTCGTCAGGCTTCACCGAAGAGGTCCGCTACGGGAGCGGCCAGGGTGGGCGGCGGGCGCGGCGGACGGATCCCCAGATGGAGATAGGCGGACTGGGTGGCCATGCGTCCGCGGGGGGTGCGCATCAGGTAGCCCTGCTGGATGAGAAAGGGTTCGAGGACGTCCTCGATGGTGCCGCGCTCCTCGCCGATGGCGGCGGCCAGGCTCTCGACGCCGACGGGACCGCCGTCGAACTTCTCGATGACGGCCGCCAGCAGGCGGCGGTCCATGTGGTCGAAGCCCAGGGCATCCACCTTGAGCAGGTAGAGGGCCTGGTCCGCCACCTCGGCGGTGATGCGGCCATCTGCCTTGACCTGGGCGAAATCCCGCACCCGCCGCAGCAGGCGATTGGCGATGCGCGGCGTGCCGCGCGAGCGGCGGGCGATCTCGGCGGCGCCGGCGTCCTCCGCCTCGATGCCGAGGATGCGGGCGGAGCGGGCGACGATGTGGGCCAGGTCCGCCGCCGAGTAGAACTCCAGGCGTTGGACGATGCCGAAGCGATCCCGCAGGGGCGAGGTCAGGAGGCCGGCGCGGGTGGTGGCGCCGACCAGGGTGAAGGGCGGCAGGTCGAGCTTGATGGAGCGGGCCGCCGGTCCCTCGCCAATCATGATGTCGAGCTGGAAGTCCTCCATCGCCGGGTAGAGGACCTCTTCCACCACTGGGCTCAGGCGGTGGATTTCGTCCACGAAGAGGACGTCCCCCGGCTCCAGGTTGGTGAGAAGGGCCGCCAGGTCTCCCTGCTTCTCCAGCACGGGTCCCGAGGTCTGGCGCAGGCCGACGGCCATTTCATGGGCAATGATATGGGCCAGGGTGGTCTTGCCCAGGCCGGGCGGTCCGAAGATGAGGACGTGATCCAGGGTGTCGCGGCGATGGCGGGCGGCTTGGATGAAGATCTCCATCTGCTCCCGCACCGCCGGCTGGCCCACATAGTCAGCCAGTTTGCGCGGACGGATGGCCCGGTCGAGGGCCTTGTCCTCGGGGGCCGCGTCTGGGCCTATGAGGCGATCGGGGGCGGGGGCAGGCATTGCGGATTTCGGTCAGCGATTTGGCGGCTTGGGAATTTCCAGTCGCGGAGGGCGGAACCTGGATGGTGGAGGTGATTAGTGGCTAGTGGATGGGGTCAGTTTGACACGCCGGGCCAGGGAATGCACTCAGGGTCCGGGCTCTATAAAGACTCGCACCCGGCTGGAGCGGCCCATGGCATCGACGACGGCAAGGGTGGCGAAGCCGGGGCCTGGCGGGTGCCAGCGGGTGACGCGGGCATAGGGCTCCCGTGCGATGGGCGTGCCGTTGGCGAACCAGGTGAAGGGCGGCTGGCCGTCACGGACCTTCAATGTCAGCTCTTTCTCGCCGTCGGCTGTCAGGGTGAGGCGGGCGCCAGTGGGGGGGAAGGCGATGCTTGGACCCAAGGTCGCGGCCACGCCGCCGACCTGGCGCAAGGGCGGTGGCAGCTTGGCGGTCGTTGCTTGCAGGAGCCCTGGCGGCGGTGGCGGCAGGGGCTGGCGTGGGCCCAGGCGGGCGAAGACGTCGATCAGCAGGGGCGCGGCGGCACTGCTGCCGGTGAGCCCCTGCGCGGGGGCGCCATCCGGCCGGCCCACCCAGACGCCAACCACATGCCGGCCATCGAAACCCAGAGCCCAGGCGTCGCGGTAACCGTAGGAGGTGCCCGTTTTGAAGGCCAGCCCGGCGGCGCTGGCGGCCTCGGGGGGGGGTGCCCCGGCAAGGATATGGGCGACCTGCCAGGCGGCGCCTTCTTCCAGCACGGGTTGCCGGTCGGGTTCGCCCATCGCGGCCCCTGTCACATCCGGGGGGGTGGCGAAGGTCTCCACCAGCTCGAGGGCCCGCCCGCCCCGGGCGATGGCGCCGTAAAGAGCCACCAGGTCCGTCAGACGCAGGCCGATCCCACCGAGGCCGATGGCGAGACCCGGCGGTGATAAATCGGGAAGTTCTGGCCTGGCCCCGGCCCGTTTCAATCGCGCCACCAGGCGTGCCGGCCCCAGGGCCTCCAGGAGCTTGATGGCGGGGATGTTGAGGGAGAGCTGGAGGGCGCGGCGCAAGCTCACCGTGCCCTGGTAGTCGCGGTCGAAATTGGCCGGGACATAGCGGCCGAAGCCGGTGGGCATGTCCTCGATCAGGCTCTCCGGGTGGCCGATGCCGGCCTCGAAGGCCAGGCCGTAGATCAGAGGCTTGAGGGTCGATCCCGGCGATCGCACCGCGCGGGTCATGTCGATGAAGCCCTCGCGGTCCCCCTCCAGGAGGCCGGCGGAACCGACGGAGGCCAGGACATCGCCGGTCTGGTGATCCGCCACCAAGAGGGCCAGCGATAGCCGCTCGCCCAAGGCGCGGGCCCGCTCGGCGGCTAGCCCTTCGAGCTTGGCCTGGAGGTCGGCATCCAGGGTCAGTCTTTGGATGGACATCGCGGGATAGGCCTGCCTGGCCCGCTGGGTGGCGTGAGGGGCCAGGAGGGGGAAGGGCAGACGCAGGCGAGGCACGGGCTCGCGTCGCGCGGCCTCGGCCTCGTCATGGTCGAGGACATCCGCCGCGACGGCCCGCGCCAGCACCCGGTCGCGGGCGCGCTCGGCCGCCGCCGGACCCCGGTCCGGGCGCCGCGCCTCGGGAGACTGAGGCAAGGCTACGAGCAGGGCCGCCTGGGCAGGGGTCAAGCGCCTGGGTTCCTTGCCGAACCAGGCCAGGGTAGCGGCGCGGATGCCCTCAAGGTTGCCGCCGTAGGGGGCGAGAAGCAGGTAGCGTTCGAGGATGGCCGTCTTGTCCAGGTGCCGTTCCAGGGCCAGGGCCAGGGCCATTTGCCGGGACTTGCCCGCC
>JBFZDM010000395.1:0-2539 GCA_041307365.1 Chromatiaceae bacterium
CTGAAAAGACAACAGACCCGAAGTAATTTCTTCCAGGCCAGGATCTTCCTCCCCTCTCGCCTCGACCAAGTGGGTAAAATGCCACCATGGACGATATCTCCCACATCCTCGCCCCCCTCAACGACGCCCAGCGCGAGGCGGTGACGGCCGCGAGCGGCAACCGGCTGGTGCTGGCGGGTGCCGGCAGCGGCAAGACGCGGGTCCTGGTGCACCGCGTCGCCTGGCTGATCCAGGTGGAGCACCTGGCGCCTTGGTCCCTGCTGGCGGTCACCTTCACCAACAAGGCGGCGCGGGAGATGCGCACCCGCATCGAGGAAATCCTCCAGCAGCCCATTGGCGGCATGTGGGTGGGGACCTTCCATGGTCTGGCCCACCGCTTTCTGCGCGCCCATTGGCAGGATGCCCGCCTGCCCCAGCACTTCCAGATCCTGGACGCCGAGGACCAGATGCGCCTGGTCAAGCGCCTCCTCAAGGAGATGCAGCTCGACGAATCCCGCTACCCCCCCCGCCAGGTGACAGGCTTCATCAACCGGGAAAAGGACGAGGGCCGCCGGCCAGAGCACCTGGACGACGGCGGCGACTTCTTCCAGCGCAAGCTCATCGAACTCTATCGCGAATACCAGGACGCCTGCGAGCGCGCCGGCCAGCTCGATTTCGCCGATCTGCTGCTGCGGACCCACGAACTGCTGCGCGACCGCCCGGACATTCGCCATCACTACCAGGAACGCTTCGCCCACATCCTGGTGGACGAATTCCAGGACACCAACGCTATCCAGTATGCCTGGCTGCGCCTGCTGGCCGGCGACCGCGACAACCTCTTCCTGGTGGGCGACGATGACCAGTCCATCTACGGCTGGCGCGGGGCGCGGGTGGAAAACATGCGCAGCTTCCAGCGCGACTACCCCAACACCCAGGTGGTGCGTCTGGAGCAGAACTACCGCTCCACCGGCAATATCCTTCAGGCCGCCAACGCCTTGATCGCCCACAATCCGAGCCGCCTGGGCAAGAACCTCTGGACCCAGGTCGGCGAGGGCGCCCCCATACTGCGCTACGCCGCCTTCAACGAGGTGGACGAAGCCCGCTTCGTGGTCGATCGCATCCGCCGTCATGTCGTCGAGGAGGGGTACCGCCGCGCCGAGTGCGCCATCCTCTACCGCACCACCGCCCAGTCGCGACTGTTCGAGGAGGCCCTGATCCAGGCCCAGATCCCCTATCGGGTTTATGGCGGCCTGCGCTTCTTCGAGCGCGCCGAGATCAAGGATGCCATGGCCTACCTGCGCCTGGTCGCCAATCCGGACGATGACACCGCCTTCGAGCGCGCCGTCAACACCCCCAACCGCGGCATAGGTCCACGCACCCTGGATAGCCTGCGCGACCAGGCCCGCGAGACGCGGGTCTCCCTCTGGCGGGCGGCGCGAGACCTGACGACCTCCGGTACCCTGCCAGCTCGCGCCGCCGGGGCCATCAACCTGTTTCTGGCACTCATCGATCAGCATCGCGCCAATGCCCGCGACCTCAGCCTGGAGGCCCTGACCAGGGACTTGATCACCGCCGCCGGCCTGGCGGAGTATTTTCTTAAGACCAAGGATGGCAAGGGCCAGGATCGGGTCGAGAACCTGGATCAGTTGGTCGAGACCGCTGGGCGCTTCCGCTACGAATTCGGCGAGGATTTCGAGGAGGAGGAGGAGGATGCCCTGGCCAGCTTCCTGGCGCACGCCGCCCTGGAGGCCGGCGAGGCCCAGGCGGATGAGTTCGAGGACAGTGTCCAGCTCATGACCCTGCATAGCGCCAAGGGCCTGGAGTTCCCCCTCGTCTTCCTGGTCGGCGTCGAGGAGGGCCTCTTTCCCCACAGCCTCTCGGTCGAGGACCCGGGTCGCCTGGAGGAAGAACGGCGCCTCTGCTATGTGGGCATGACCCGAGCCATGCGACATCTCTTTGTCTGTTATGCCGAAACCCGCTATTCCCGAGGTTCGCGAGAATCCTCCCTCCCTTCCCGCTTCCTGCGCGAAATCCCCGCTACTCTGCTAGAGGAGGTGCGCGGCGGTGGGATTACTCATCAGCCCTCGGCCTGGGGCCGCAACGCCTTCCCCCCCCCTCGCGCTTCGCGAACCGGGGCCGCCCAGGCTACCAGCGACCCCGGGGACAGCGCGGCTGGTTTCCATCTCGGCCAAAGAGTGATCCATCCCAAATTTGGCGAGGGCGTGGTGCTCAACAGCGAGGGCCAGGGCGCCGCCGCCCGCATTCAAGTCAATTTCCAGGGCGCGGGCACCAAGTGGCTAGTCCTCGCCTATGCCAGGCTGGAACCTCTGGGATGAACCCTGACTAAACAGAGAGAGAAGAGGATAGGACATGCAACGCCGAGACTTCATCAAGGGGGTGGGCGCCGGTTCCCTCGCCCTGGGCGCGAGCCTGGCGAGCGCCCCACCGGCTCGGGCCGCCGCCAAGGCGGAATTCAAGTGGAAGATGGTCACCTCCTGGCCAAGAAACTTCCCGGGCATGGGCGCGGGCGCCAACAGGCTGGCGGAACTCATTGGCACCC
>JBFZDM010000007.1:0-3078 GCA_041307365.1 Chromatiaceae bacterium
TGAATTCGTCGTTGATGCGAATGGCGTGCAGATAATCGCCTTGGAACGGGTCGTCCTCCCCTCGCATTTCGCCGGCCGCGCCGTCCGGGAGGCGCGACAAGGCGGCGACCCAACGCCGTGCGTTCTGCGCGTCCGGGGACACCGCAATATCGATATCCTCTGTCATCCGCACATATCCGTGGGCGGCAAGGGCATAACCACCTACCAGGACATAACGGACCCCCTCCCGATTCAGCAGGCGCGCGGTTGCAACGACATCCTCCCAGGTGGCCGGGCGGGTGAATGCGCCGTCGGCCTCAGGGCCCGCGCGGGACGGTTCAGTCCCGGGCGTCGATGCGAACAGCCGCCGTAACCAGTTCAACATGCCAGTGCTCCCAATCCGAGTTCGCCTCCGCCATGGAGGCGTACCGAAACACCCCCTTGGGCGTGGCCGTCCGAGCCTGCCCCATCTGCCTCACCCAAGAGCGTTCCTGGCGCGTCGGCGGGCGCAGGACGCCTACCCACCGCCGCTGGCGACTACCGATGGTTCTACTTGCTTCCACTTGCTCTTCTCCTACACAGCAACCACAGGCTCGTATCACACGACGCCGTCGCCGTTGCATCCTAGGCCCCGTAATGCACGGTGGAGACATCGAAGCCAATCACCTGACCGGCGTGCTCGCCGGTGCCGACATATTGGAACATCAACTGGAATACCAGGTGGATGGCGACCGGGGTCGGCGGGGTGGGTGGCGCCTGGGGCGCAGGATGGTGAACAGACGGCTATAGGCGCACTGGTGCAACAGCAGGCAGGCACGACACTCGATTCCGGGCACCACACAGGCGAGCTCGCGCAGGCGCAGGCCGAAGACACACGCCAGAGCTCGCGCGGGCCCGCGGGGAGGTGCAGATCCTCGCCGGCGAGGTAGCTGAAACGATAAAGCGAGACGGGGAGATTGGGTAGGTTTCTGGACATGGTGGCCTCCTTGACCCGCGGGATCATAACCCGTCGTGGCGCGGCGCCGAACCCTGGTGTCGCGGCGGCCGCGGCTGGCGGCTGGCGACTGGGTCGCGGTTCGGCGCACCGCCCATATTGCCGATCGGTCAAAGATAACGGGTGCGGCTGCGCAAGCTTTCGATGTCAGTCACCGCGTCGCTGAGTGTGGCGCCGTCATCGGCCGTGCCGACGACCAGGGCCTTGCCCGAGATGGGGATCAGCTTGTCGACCTGAAAGCGACCGCTGGCCCCGCGCAGAAAACACTCCTCGTCGAAATACAATCGGTCCCCGGCGGTTCCGATGGCATCGGACTCGATGGTGTCGAAGCCAATCACCCCGGCGATGTCTTCACGGCTCTCGATGTCCACCGCCTCGATGGATTGGGTCTCGGGGTTGATCAACAAGGCTTTCATTCGTTCTTACCTCATACAGACTGTGTGTGGGTCCCCGCCAGGCTGGTAAACCCGACCGACGCATCGGTCGGGTTCCGGTTGCGACCCCAGGTCCGCCAGAGTCTAGCCGAAGGGCTTGGGCGGCGGGGTCTTGTCGGTGGACGGTGGCAGGATCGGCATCAGGAACGCCGGCTGATCGCCGGTCAGGGTCTTAAGGAAGGCGACGATCTTGGCGTTCTCCTCGGTTGTGAACTTCTTGCCCAGTTGCAGGCGGCCCATGATGTCCACCGCCTCGGTCAGGGTCTGGGCCGCGCCGTCATGGAAGTAGGGATAGGTCATCTCGACATTGCGCAGGGTCGGCACCTTGAACTTGAAGCGGTCGGCATCCTTACCCGTCACGCCGGCCATGCCCTCGGCGGTGTTCTGGGTCTGGTAGGGCTCCACGACACCCATCTTCTGGAAGGAGTTGCCGCCCACGGCCTCGCCGTTGTGGCACGCGACGCAGCCGCTGTTCTTGAAGAGCTTATAGCCTTCGGCCTCGCTGGCGGTCAGGGCGTCCTTCTCGCCCAGCAGCCAGCGGTCGAACCGCGAGTTGGGGGTGACCAGGGTCTTCTCGAACTCGGCGATGGCCTGGGTGACCTCGTCGATGGTGATCTTGTCGGTGCCGAAGACCTGCTTGAATTCAATGACGTAGGCGGGAATCGATTTCAGCACGTCGATAGCCAGGGTGTGGGAAGCCGCCATTTCGCCGGGGTTGGCGATGGGCCCCCCGGCCTGCTCCTTGAGGTCGGCCGCCCGACCGTCCCAGAACTGGGCCACGTTGAGGCTGGAGTTCAGGACGGTGGGCGAGTTGATCGGGCCCTCCTGCCAGTTGTGACCGATGGAGGTCTTGAGGTTGTCGGTCCCGCCCATGCTCAGGTTGTGGCAGGAGTTGCAGGAAATGAACCCGGATTTGGACAGGCGCGGGTCGAAGTAGAGCTTCTTGCCCAGTTCGACCTGCGCGAGGTTGATCTCCTGGACCGGACGGATGGGTTGGATCGGCTCGTCGGCGAAGGCACTGACACCAGCCCCCGCGACGGCAACGGCCAGCAGCGAACGCACGAATCTTGTCTTCGATATCACGATGGAGTCCTCATTCTGCATGACGGTGTGGTTGGGTCAGCCCGCCTGGCGAAGGGAAACCGACTGGCAGGCGATGCGGCTGACCGGGGCATGATAGCCCTTGGCAGAATGGGCACCTAGGGCCAACCCCAGCGGCGCTTCGATTCGTTGATCTTGATCAAAGACACGGCGGTCTCTGAAGCAACAGGGATGGCCATGTGCTCGCTCCGATTGTCCCACCGCCAACGCCGATCCAGAGGTTGCTGGAGACCCATGGCGTGTTAATCCGGGATTTCCGGGGCCCTATCGGTTGGCCGATGCCCCACACAGTCGGCGAACCAATTTGATGGCGTCTGTCCTCTGGAAGAGAATGATCTGTCCACGCTGGCCCAGGCCCTGGGGATCATTCATGTGACAGCTATGACCCGCGCAATCACGACCCGACAGGAAACCACGGCACTGACCTTGGCCCTATTCATGGTGCAGTCCATCGCCGCGAGCGCGGCGGTCGCCGGGGACCTCGTCTTCACGCCTCGCGACATCGCCGGCTGGGAGACGAGGCAATTCAAGGGACCGGTGGAGTACCGCCTCGTCCGGCAGGACGGGCGG
>JBFZDM010000024.1:0-2694 GCA_041307365.1 Chromatiaceae bacterium
GATCTGACCGCCAACCGCTTCCTCCTCGACATCCCCAACCTCCGTCGGGTGGCCGAGGACTGACAAGTCCGTGCCCCAAGGGCCTGGTTCCCCCCTTGCTGGTTAATCTCCAACCGAATCGAATCTCCAGCGCCAACGGCGCCTGGCCCCTTCCTCGGGCATCCGCTGACTAGCCCCCCCGCCCAAAGTCCGATTGATCCTTTTCAATGCCGGGCGGGTGAAGCTCCTCTAACCTTTCTTGTCGATCACACGGCAACCAGCCGCCATGAGGTCTATTCCTGCCCTCAGTGCCATCGCCATCGCCCCGCGGATCAAGTACCCGCTCAATCCAGGCCATCACCTTTGCTTTCATCAGGCAGGATGCTCCTGAGTCGCGTCAGGCGGGTGGCGGTCAATCCGCCTTAGCGCATGGCGCGGGCTATCCGGGGAAACCAGGACCGCGCGCCGGTGCTGAAGCACTTGAAGGCATCCCAGGCCCAGGAGGCGACGTTCGGTTACCCGCGGTATGACCTTAAGCAAGATTCCAAGACCTGCGAGGGAGGCTCGCCGTGAAACAAAGCCTGTCACAATCACCCTACAGCATCTTCAGTTTGGAGATCGAGCCAGGGGAAACCCCCTATAAATCAGTGGACGAGATCATGGCCTATTTCAGGCGACGAATCGAGGAACACAGGACCGCCCGGTTCATCGCCGAATTTGACCACTATGCCCACACCCAGGGCCTGCCCGAGGGCCAGATAGGCGAAGATATACTGGCCGCCAAGATGCTGATCTTCTGTTTTGGCATCACATTGCCAGACGCGAGGATGCTGGCCATCCGCCCACGCTCCATCGGCGTGGCTCAAACCGCCCAGGGCTTTCTCGTTACCTTCATGGAGGCGCCCATGCCGGTGGCCAACGCCGCCATGGAGGACTGGGCCAAGGACCTGTGCCAGAGCGATGCGGCGGCAAGCTGAAACATTACCGGAGGAAAAACCCATGCGCATCGGCGTCACCAGCCAGAATTTTCGCACCATCACCGGCCATGCCGGCAAGACCAGGCGCTTTCTGATCTATGAGGCGGATGGCGCCAGCCAGCCACGGGAGGTGGGACGCCTCGACCTGCCGCCGGAAATGGCGATGCATGAGTTTCACGGCGACGATCACCCCATCTTTCGCCTTGATGCCTTGATCACCGCCAGTTGTGGCGGCGGTTTCATCCAACGGCTGGCCCATTACGGCGTCCGCGCCCTAGCCACGGCGGAGACGGACCCCCTGGCCGCCGCCTCCACCCTGGCCGCCGGTCTGCCACTTCCCCCACCTCTGCCCCACGAACATCATCCCTAAGGCCCGTGGGGCTGCAGATGGTGGGACCCGCCGAGCCTTGCCAGTGGAGACAAACGCGGCAATCGGGTGCAGGGCCGGCCGAGCCCCGACACCAAGGATGATTTTGTGCGGCTTACCCTAGTGGATATAAGTATGGCTATCCGCAAACCGGCCTACCCGAGGCGGGCGCGGTGCGGGATACCAGCGCGGGATCAACCCTGAGCGGCTTCTTGATAGATAAGAGTGATATCAACACGCCGGTTCATGCGCCGGCCCTCGGGGGTGTCGTTGGAGGCGATGGGATGGTCCGGGCCATAGCCGCGCGTCTGCATGCGGGCCGGATAGACGGCGGAAGCGAGGAAGTAGCTCTGGACCGAATCGGCGCGGCGATCCGAGAGTTGCAAGTTGTGGCTACGCGAGCCGGTGATGTCGGTATGGCCGGCGATGTCCAGCCGCGTCTTGCCATACTTGTTGACGATGGCGGCGATCTTGTCCATGGTCGAGTAGAAGCCTGGCTTGATGACATCCGAGTCGATCTCAAAGGCCGTCTCCCCTGTCATGCCTACCACCAGTTCGCTCTCGGAGAGGCGCTCCACCCGGATCTGGCCCTGGGCGATCTCCTGAGCCAAGGCCCGCTCAAAGTCGCGCCTCTGCTGCTCCATGTAATTGCCGATCAGGCCCCCGACCAGGGCCCCGCCGACCGCGCCTATGGCCGCCCCCTTGGCGGACTTGTCCGCCACCAGGGCACCAATAGCCGCGCCGGAAAGGGCACCTATGCCCACCCCCTTCTGCGTCTCGGTCATAGGCCTGGGATTGCCATATTCATCCGTCGCGCAACCGGAGGTCAGCAGGGCGACCGTGATCGCGGCGCCCATCATAATGCCCTTCTTCATAGGGTAAGACATGGTTTGAATTCTCCTGAAAGAACAGAGGACCGCGAATGGGTCCTCACCTTGGGAATGTTAGCAGACAAGCCGGTGGAGCCGCGTACCCTTTCCACCCTCCCCGGCTCGACATCCTGTCCATCCTGTCTCCTCCCCATCCTGTCCCCTCCCCACATGCAAGGCTACAATAGCCGTCCTTCCCACCTGGCCCTGGACCCCCTGATGGACAGATATCACGTTTACGGCATCGGCAACGCCCTCGTGGACATGGAATACGAGGTTGAACTCGAGGACCTCGAGGCCCTGCGCATCGACAAAGGCGTCATGACCCTGGTGGGCCAGGATCACCAGAACGAGATCATGGCCCACTTGGCCGAGAGGCCTCACGACAAGGGCTCTGGCGGGTCCGCCGCCAACACCATCATCGCCGTGAGCCAACTCGGCGGGCGGGCCTTTTACTCTTGCAAGGTCGCCAACGACCGGCTAGGCCATTTTTACCTGGACG
>JBFZDM010000071.1:0-11405 GCA_041307365.1 Chromatiaceae bacterium
TGCTCTGAACCCGGATCCCGGGGATGATCCAAGGGGAGCCTGTCCAGCCCCCCTTGGCCTTGCTCAGTTCTTGTCCAGTTCCAGATAATCCCAGATCTTGCGGCTCAGGGTGACCTCGCCGGGGGCGGGCTCGTCGGAGACGAAACGGCCCTCCTTGTCGTTGAGGTCGAGCACCCGCTGGGCGTCGGCGGCGAGGTCGTCCTTGCCGAGGCGCTGGTAGGCGTCGATCATGGTGACCAGGGCGTCCCGCACCGCGCTCGTGCGCTGGTAGTGCTGGATGACGTGGTTGACCCGGTCCACCGCCGCCATATAGGCGCCTTTCTTGACATAGAAGCGCGCGATGTTGACCTCGTTTCGGGCCAGGTTGCCGCGCAGATAGAGCATGCGCTGGTGAGCGTCGGGGGTGTATTTGCTATCCGGGAAGCGGCGCACCAGTTCGCCGAAGTCGTTGAAGGCGTCCAGGGCTGATCCCGGATCCCGCTGGGACCGGTCCGTGGGGATGTAGCGGTCGATAAAATCGACGCTGCGGTTATAGTTGATGATGCCCTTGAGGTAATAGGCATAGTCCACATAGGGGCTCTGAGGATAGAGCTTGATGAAGCGGTCCGCCGCCGCGATGGCCTCCTCCGGCTTGTCCGCCTTGTAATATGCATAGGCGACATCAAGCTGGGCCTGCATGGCGTAGCGGCCAAAGGGGAAACGGGCCTCCAACTTCTCGTAGTAGTCGATGGCGGTCTCGTAACTGCCGCCGTTCAACTCCGACGATGCCTCGGAGTAGAGTTTGGAGGCATTCCAGTCCTTGGTCACGTCTTCCTGGCCCTTCAGCCAGGCGCAGCCGGACAAGGACAGGGTTAGGACTAGGGCCAATGCCACCGGCACGTAAGTTGCCAAAAAGGATCGGATGCGATAGCTCATGCGAGGATTCACCCAGACGAAAACGGGCGCAGTATACCGCAAGGGAGGCGCGGCGCCAGGCGCCGTGTGTTTGGTTGCCACTCTGGCGGGGGCCGCCCAATGACCGGGGTTGCCGCGGCGGCGCGCCTCTATCGCCTGGGCGCGGACCTGGGTGGACGCCGGCTCGATCAGGCCCTGGCCGAACTCCTACCGGAGTATTCCCGCAACCGCCTGCAGCAGTGGATCGACGATGGCCGGATCCTGGTCGATGGTAAGCTTCGCCGGCGGCGGGACAAGGTCTGGGGCGGAGAGGAGGTTTTGCTGGATCCCCGGGTGGAGCCCGACGGTCAGTGCGCCCCCCAGGATCTGCCCCTGGATCTGGTCTTCGAGGACGAGGACATCCTGGTCATCCACAAGCCTGCCGGCCTGGTCGTCCACCCGGCCGCCGGCAATCCGGACGGCACCCTGCAAAATGCCCTCCTGCACCATGCCCCGGAACTCGCCTCGCTGCCCAGGGGGGGGCTGGTGCATCGCCTCGACAAGGATACCAGCGGTCTCCTGGTGGTGGCTCGCACCCTTCAGGCGCATAAATCCCTGGTGGAGCAGCTTCAGGAGCGCCGCGTCCATCGTGAATATCGAGCCCTGGTCGGCGGCGTCCCCAGCGGTGGCGGCCGGGTCGATGCCCCGGTTGGCCGCCACCCGCGGCAGCGCACCCGCATGGCGGTGGTGGCCGGCGGCCGTGCCGCCGTCACCCACTACCGCCTCCTCGAAGCCTTTCGCGCCCATGCCCTGCTGGCGGTGCGGCTGGAGACCGGGCGTACCCACCAGATCCGGGTCCACATGGCCCATATCCAGCATCCCATCGTGGGCGATCCGGTTTATGGTGGACGTCCGCATCCCCCCGGGGGGGCTTCGGCGCGCTTGGTGGCCGGGCTGAGGACCTTTCCGCGCCAGGCCCTGCACGCCTTGCGTCTCGGCCTCCAGCATCCCTGCAGCGGAGTAGCGATGGCCTGGGAGATTCCCCTGGCGGCGGATATGGAGGAATTGCTGGCCTTACTGCGGGAGGAAGGGGATGGAATGGATTGATGCCGAATGGCCAGCCCCGCCCTGGGTGCGGGCCCTGGCTACCACCCGGCTGGGGGGGGTCAGCACTGGACCCTATGCCGGCCTGAATTTGGGCGATCATGTGGGCGATGAGCCCCAGCGGGTCGCCCGTAATCGGGCCCTACTTCGCCAAGGGCTCCGCCTCCCCGCCGAGCCCATCTGGCTGCGCCAGGTGCATGGCTGTGCTGTGACCGAGGCGGGGGAACTGGCCGTGGATTGCGAGGCGGATGCCATCATCGCCCGGGGGCCGGGCCGGGTCTGTGCCGTCCTCACCGCCGATTGCCTGCCCTTGCTCCTGACCGATCGGGATGGGACCCAGGTGGCGGCCGTCCATGCGGGCTGGCGCGGCCTGGCCGGGGGCGTGATTGAGGCGGCGGTGGGGCGGTTTGCCACGCCGCCCTCGTCCCTGCGGGTCTGGTTGGGCCCAGCCATCGGGCCTGGGGCCTTCGAGGTCGGCGCCGAGGTGCGGGAAGGCTTTCTGGGGTTGTCCCCGCAAGCAGCGGCAGCCTTCGTCCCGCTTGGCCAGGGCAAGTGGCTCGCGGACCTCTACCTTCTCGCTCGCCAGCGCCTCGCCGGGCTGGGGGTGGACAAGGTCTGGGGTGGTGATTTGTGTACCTTCGGCGATCCCGGACGCTTCTACTCTTACCGCCGGGATGGTGCCACGGGCCGCATGGCGAGCCTGATCTGGATCGATCCCGGACGTCGGGGCTGAGACGAGTGGCATTAGCATCCGACTGGCTGGGCGAGACAAGCCAAGCCTTATGTCAAGCCCTATTCCCCCCATCCCCCATTTCGACGTACCATGAGTGGGCATTTTGGCGCTTGCGGAGTTGACCCATGGCGGACTGGCATATGTTGACCCTGGTGGGTGAGGACAGACCTGGCATCGTTGCCCAGGTTACCCGAGCCATCTTCGAGGCCGGCGGCAGTCTGGGGGAGGCCTCCATGATCCGTCTGGGCGGTAACTTCACCATTATGATGATGGTGTCCTCGGCCGGGGGAGAGACGGCGCTGCGGCGGGCCCTGGCCCCCGTGGTGGCGGAGATGGGCCTGCGCCTTCATATCGATGCCGTGAGCGGTGGCCTGCACCGGCACCTGATCCCCAATGTCCAGGTCCATGTGACCGGGGCGGATCGCGCGGGCATCGTCGCCGAAGTGACCGGGGCCCTGGCGGGGGCGGGATTCAATATCCTGGAACTGGAATCCGACGTGGCCGGCAGTGCCGAGCGGCCCTTCTACCTCATGAACATCCTGGGCTATTCCGATCGCCCCATCGAGGATCTGGAAGCCGCCGTGTCTGATCGGATCGCGGGTGGCATCGCCGTGGACATCTCGGCCGTGGAGACCCTCATCGGATAATCATGGCCGTTCTCGACATCCTCACCCTGCCGGACGAGCGTCTGCGCCAGATGTCGGAACCCGTCACGGTTTTCGACGACGCTCTGCTGGCCTTCATCGCCGACCTGGAGGAGACCCGCCAGGCGGGCCCGGCGGCGGTCGGCATCGCCGCGCCCCAGGTGGGCTGCTTCAAGCGCATCGTCATCGTCGATGTCTCGGGACGCAAGAACACCCCTAATCACGGCTATCTGGTACTGGTGAACCCCGAGATCGCCCACTGGGATGGCTTCGAGATGGCCCGCGAGGGCTGTCTTTCGGTGCCGGATTACACCGGCAACGTCATCCGTGCCAGCCGGATCCGGTTGGCGGCCCAGGATCCCGGTGGTAAGCACCTGGAGTTCGAGATGGAGGGCTACGAGGCCCGAGCCGTACAGCACGAGATGGATCATCTCGACGGTATGCTGTTTGTCGATAGGGTGGTGAGCCGCCGCACTGACCTCTTCCGTCGCAAGGTCTACCACAAGGCCGGCCCGGCGGCTTGATAACGCAGGGAAGGCCATGCCCGCGTCGAACCCTGATGGGCCGGCAGTGTCTGACCGGTGGTTACCCATGAAAATTGCCTCCGGGCACCCTTTGGTATCGATAAAAAATCACGCGGATTTGCCTCGCGCCCCATGCCTCCGCCCTGGCGGTGGGGGGCGGGGCCCGCAAGGGCAGGGTGCACCCGTTGCAACGGGTGCCAATGTTTGCAGCCGAAACCTTTTCGAGAGTTCACGCTCATGAGACAGCGTCTTTATCGCCTGATCCGCCTTCTATTTCCGATCCTTCTGGTCCTGGCCAGCGGTTGTGCCGGGGCCAAGACCCAGGAGGTACCGACCGCCGAACTGGTGCCCACGGCCCGTCAGGAGAAGACGACCCAGGTCATCAAGAAGGTCCTGGAGCGCTTCCATTACCGTAAGGTCAACCTGGACGATGCCTTTGCCAACCAGATCTTCAACGCCTACCTCAAGTCCCTGGACCCTAACCGCTCTTTCTTCCTGCAGCCGGAAGTCGACCGCTTCCAGCGGGAATTCATGCAGTTGGATGACGATCTCAAGCGCGGCAAGGTGGATCTGGGTTTCGAGGTCTTTCGCCTCTATCGCGCCCGCGTCGATGACCGGGTGGCCTATGCCCTCGGGCTGCTGGACCCTGGGTTCGATTTCGACCGGGACGAAGAATATCGCTATGACCGCGCCAAGGCGGACTGGGCGGCGAATCCGGCTGAGTTGGATGAGATCTGGCGCCAGCGCGTCAAGAACGACTGGCTGGGGCTGCGACTCGCCAAGAAGCCGGATGCCGAGATCCGCGATCTGTTGCGCAAGCGCTATGACGGCCTGGCGCGCCGCGTGCGCCAGTTCGATAGCGATGACGTCTATCAGACCTTCGTCAACGCCTTCACCGAGAGCCTGGAGCCCCATACCAGTTACATGTCGCCGAGCACGGCGGAGAACTTCGATATCAGCATGCGGCTGTCCCTCGAAGGTATCGGCGCCGTTCTCAAGAGCGAGGGCGACTATACGGTAGTGCAGCGCACCATCCCTGGCGGCCCCGCCCGCCAGTCAGGCCATATCCACGCCGGCGATCGCATCGTGGGCGTCGCCCAAGGGGAGGATGGTGTCATGGAGGATGTTATTGGCTGGCGCCTCCAGGATGTGGTGGACAAGATCCGGGGCCCTAAGGACTCGGTGGTGCGCCTGCAGATCCTCCCCAAATCCGCCGTCACCGACGGCATCACCCGTCCCGTCTCCCTGGTGCGTACCGAGATCAAACTGGAGGATCAGGCCGCCAAGGCCTTTGTGGTGGACGATCTGCCTCATGCGCCGGGAACCCGTATCGGCATCCTCGAGGTACCGGCCTTCTATCGCGATTTTCGCGCCGAGTCCGATGGCGACAAGGATTTCCGCAGCACGACCCGCGACGTCGAGGCCCTCATCGCGGACCTGAAACGCCAGCAGGTCGAGGGCATACTGGTCGATCTGCGGGGCAACGGCGGGGGGTCCCTCACCGAGGCCACGGCTCTCACTGGCCTTTTTATCGACCTGGGCCCGGTGGTGCAGGTCAAGGATTCCTTCGGCAAGGTGGAAGTGGAACAGGACACCGCCTCCGGCGCCGCCTACACGGGTCCCCTTGCGGTGCTGGTGGATCGCAACAGTGCCTCGGCCTCTGAGATCTTTGCTGCCGCCATGCAGGATTACGGCCGCGCCATCGTCATCGGCGAGCCTACCTTCGGGAAGGGCACGGTGCAGACCCTGATCGATCTCAACCGGTATGTCCCCGGCAACGGCGAGGACCTGGGCCGGTTGCGCTTGACCATGGCCGAGTTTTATCGCATCAGTGGCGGCAGCACCCAGTTGCGTGGCGTGGAGCCGGACATCCTCTTCCCCACCGCGCCCGAGGGGGCGGAACATGGCGAGCGCTCCCTGGACAATCCCTTGCCCTGGAACAGCATCCATCCCGCTAAATACGACAAGACCCGGCTGGGTGACCTGGGCGTCTTTCGCGAAGCCTCCAACCAGCGCGTCGCCACCGATCCCGGTTTTCGCATGCTTACCGCCCGGGAGCGGGTAATGCGCGAACTCGACGAGGAAAAGAAGGTATCCCTCAAGGAATCGGATCGCCGCCTCCAGGCCGATCGTCGCGAGAAGATCCTCAAGCACCAGCGCGACGACTTCCTCCGCGCCCAGGGCATCACGCCCATCGACGAGGATGCCGAGGATCTGGACGAGGATGCCCTGGAGCGGCAGCAAGAGATCATAGACCGTATCCAGGTCCGCGAGGCCGCCAGCGTTCTGGCGGATGCCGTGCGCGCCGATGCCCTTCTTGTCCGGGGCGCCAGCCGCGATTGATGGGGTGCACGGGCGGGCCCACCCCTAGCCGGCGGTCTGACAGTCCGCGCTGGCATGAGGGGCCATGATGGCCATTGACGCGGGTTATGAGGCGCGCCTGGCGGCGATCGATCGCGCCGGGCTCGCGGGCTTGCTGCGCGCCGGCCTCTTCGGCCTGGAGAGGGAGGCCCTGCGGGTCGCCCCCACCGGTACCCTCTCCGCCAAGCCCCACCCGGCTGCCTTCGGCTCCGCCCTGACCCATCCCTACATCACCACGGACTTCTCAGAGGCCCTGCTGGAACTCATCACCCCGGCCCTGGCGGACAAGGGGGAACTGCTGGGGTTTCTCGAGGACCTGCACGCCTTCGTTCAGACCCAGCTAGGGGACGAACTCCTCTGGGGCGCCAGCATGCCCTGCGTCCTGGAGGGCGCGGACCTCATCCCCCTGGCCCGCTATGGCACTTCCAACGCGGCGCGGATGAAGACCATCTACCGCCGAGGCCTGGGTAACCGCTATGGCCGGGCCATGCAGGTCATTGCTGGCGTCCATTACAACTTCTCCTTCGCCGACGACTTCTGGGCCGCCTACCAGGACCTGGCGGGTGAGTCCGGGGACCCCCTCCATTTCCGCTCCGAGTCCTACATGGGCCTGGTGCGCAACATTCAGCGGTACGGCTGGCTCATCCCCTACCTATTCGGCGCCTCACCTGCCGTGTGCAAGAGCTTCGTCCAGGGCGCGGCGACGGACCTCCAGGAGTTCGACCCCTCCAGCTATTACTATCCCTTCGCCACCTCCCTGCGCCTGGGGGACATCGGCTATCAGAATCGCCAGGAGGAAGGCACCGGCATTAAAGCCAATTACGACAGCCTGGATGCCTATATCCGCAGCCTCACCTGGGCCATCGAGACCCCCTGCCCCAATTACGAGGCCATCGGGGTCAAGGTCGCCGGCCGCTACCAGCAGCTCAATGCCAATGTGCTCCAGATCGAAAACGAGTATTACAGCACGGTGCGGCCCAAAGCCCTGCTGGAGGGTCTGGAAAAGCCAACCCAGGCCCTGCGCCGCCGGGGCGTGTGCTACGTGGAGCTGCGCTCCCTGGACGTGAACGCCTTCGAACCCGCCGGCATCGCCGCGGAACAGCTCGATTTCCTGGATGTCTTCGGCCGCTTCTGCCTGCTCGCGGATAGCCCCCTGATTCGCTCCCGCGAGCGCCGCGCCATTGACGAGAACCTGGTCCTGACCGCCCATCGCGGACGCGAACCGGGTTTACAACTGGAGCGTCACGGTCAGGCGATTGGCTTGCGCGACTGGGCCCTGGTGCTTATCGACGCCATGGCCGGGGTGGCGGAACTGGTGGATGGCGGCGCCAAGGGCCCCTGCCGGGCTAGCCTGGAGCAGCAGCGCGCCAAGATCATGAACCCGGATCTGACCCCCTCCGCCCGCATGCTCGCCGAGATGAGGGACCGGGGCGAGAGCTTCTATGCCCTCGCCCATCGCCTCTCCCTGGCCCATCGCCAGGCCCACGCATCCCACCCCCTCTCCGCCGAGCGGCTGGCCTTCTTCCAAGGTCTGAGCACGGCATCCCGCCAACGCCAGGCCGAGATCGAGGCCGCCGACGATCTGGACTTCGATGCCTTCCTTGCCCGTTACTTGGCGGGGAGCTGAAACCTTCCCGGCGGCCCTTCAAGCCCCTGGTCAATTCCTGGCGATGACCATGGTGATTAGCACGATGGTCTCGATGATTTCGACCATGGCGCCAGCGGTGTCCCCCGTGGTGCCGCCAATTCGATTATTCATGGAGTTGCGCAGGAAGAAAAATGCGATCAAGGAGCAGGCCAGGGCCAGCAACCCCGCCGTGCCCGCGAGTAATGGAATCAGGGCATAGCCGACGAGGACGATCCCTATGCCGGCTCCGCGCGGCAGGCCGGAGGCCAGGGCGGCGCCGAGGCCGCCGGGTCGGACATAGGGGGTGGTCAGGAACAGCAGGGGCAGGGCGGTCCTGGCCAGAAAAGGGGCCAGGATCAGGGGGAGATAGTCGCCGGCCTCCAGGATGGCGGCCAGTGCGGCGAATTTGAGGAGCAGGACCAGCACCAGACCCGTGACACCCTGGGGACCACAGTGGGGATCCTTCATGAGGGCCAGGGTGCGTTCGGGGTCGCCGCGGCCGCCGGCCCAGGCGTCGAGGGTGTCGGCCAGGCCGTCCAGGTGGAGGGCGCCAGTGAGGGCCACCCACAGGATCAGGACCAGGGCGCCGGCCAGGAGCGGCGGGGCACCACTCAGCAGCCAGGCGCTGGCGGCGAGGAGCCCCCCCAGGATGAGGCCGACCAGGGGGTAGTAGAGCAGGGAGCGGCCGAGGTCCTCTGCCGCCAGCTCGCCCGCGAGCCGGACCGGGATCCGGGTGAGGAACTGCAGGGCGATGAGGAAGGGCCGGATCATGACCCTGCAGGGTCCGGGATCAGTTCGACCTGCATCCTGGGGCCGGGGCCGATAGGGGCCACCGCGCCAGCTAGGATGCCAGTGGCGTCGCCCACTCCCACCCCGGCTCCGGCGCCTTCTCCCCCGCTACGGACGCGGATGCCCCTCAGGCTGGCATGGCCGACGTCCAGTTCCAGCAGGCGCCCCAGGGGGTAGCCCAGCACCTGGCAGAGGATGACGCGGATGACGCCGCCATGGCTGATCACCAGGGTCCGGTCGCCGCGATCCTGGCGTGCCAGTTCGTCCCAAGCGGCCAGGACGCGCGCCTGGAAGGCCAGCAGGGGTTCCCCTCCCGGCGGGGGATGAGCCACGGGGTCCGCCCAGAAACGGCCCAGGGCTTCGGCGTCCGTCGCCATCAGGTCGGCGGCGGTTTGCCCCTCCCAGGCGCCAAAGTCCAGCTCGGCGAGCCGCGAGTCCAAGCTCAGGAGGATACCCTTTTGTTGGCTCAGGGCGCGGGCGAAGTCGGCGCAGCGGGCCAGGGGCGAGGTGACGATGCGATCCCAAACTGGAACGTCCTGCCCACCGCCAGCCGGTGGCCCGACCGTCGCCCACATTTCTTCCCAACCTCTCTCGGTGAGCGGGTCATCGAGACGGCCCCGAAAGCGACTCCCCCCCAGGGTCTCGCCGTGGCGCAGCAGGTCGATGCGTTGGACGCGGGGCTTAACGCTGGCTGCCATCAGTGACGATTCAGCAACAAGTGCATCAGATTCGGTGTCCCGCGACCCGCCCAGACCCGCCGCGCGCCGAAGCAGCACCCAATTTTTCCTGAACCCTTCATGAGCGGCTTCACACCCGGTTAGAGACCTGGGCCTCGGCGAAGGTGGCCATCTCGTTGTGGAGGGTGCAGGCCAGGCGCAGCAGGGGGACGGCGACGGCGGCGCCACTGCCTTCGCCGAGACGCATGCCCAGGTCGAGCAGGGGCCGGGCCTCCAGGGCCGCCAGCACGGCGCCGTGGCCCGTTTCGGCGGAGGCGTGGGAATAAAGCAGCCAGTCCGCGACCCCGGGTTGCAGGCGGGTGGCGACGAGGGCAGCGACGGAACTGATGAAGCCGTCCACCAGCACCGGCAGGGCCATGTGGGCGCAGGCCAGATAGGCGCCGGTCAGGGCGGCGATCTCGAAACCACCGAGGCGGCGCAGGGCCTCCAAGGGTGCAGCTAGATGGTCGCGATGGCGGGCAAGGGCACGCTGGATGACGCTGACCTTGTGGGTGACGCCGGCGCGGTCGAGACCGGTGCCGGGACCCGCAATCTCATCAGGCTGGGCGCCGAGCAGGGCGCAAGCCAGGGCCGCGGCGGCCGTGCTGTTGGCGATCCCCATCTCGCCGCCGATGAAGAGCTGGCAGTCGGCGAGGCGGGCGCGTTCAGCGGCGTGGCGGCCGGCGCCGAGGGCGCGGGCGACCTGGTGTTCGGTCATCGCGGGCTCGACCGTCATGTTGGCGGTGCCGGGGCCCAAGGCCTGATCCTTGACGCCAGCCAGGGGCCCAGGGTCATGGGCCGTGCCCAGGTTGATGATCTCGAGTTCGGCACCAAGGGTCCGTGCCGCCACGCAGATGGCCGCCCCGCCAGCGGCGAAGTTCCTGACCATCTCGGCGGTGACGGCCTGGGGAAAGGCGGACACGCCCTCCGCCGCCACGCCATGATCGCCCGCGAAGACCGTGATCCGCACTCGCGCCAGAACTGGGCGTGGCGTGCCCTGGAGGGCGGCGAGGCGGATGGCGATCTCTTCCAGGCGGCCAAGGGAGCCAGGGGGCTTGGTCAGCCGTGCCTGGCGGTCCTCGGCGGCCCGTCGGGCCTCCAGGTCGAGGTCGGCCGCCGGCACCCCTAGCCATTCGATATTCGTCGCAGGTTTCAACGGCCTTCCCCCTTCAGGACGACGGGCAGCCCGGCGACGGCGAGGATGACCCGATCGCAGAGGGGCGCCAGGTCCTGATGCAATCGGCCAGCGGCGTCACCGAAGCGACGGCTGAGTTCTCCCAGGGGCATGATGCCCATGCTGGTCTCGTTGCTCACCAGGATGATCCGACCGGGCAGGGCCGGCAGCACCGCGACCAAGGCGGCCCGCTCCCGGTGGAACAGGGTCTCGTCCGCCGCCAGCAGCAGGTTGGTCAGCCAGAGCGTCAGGCAGTCCACCAGGAGGCAGCGCCCGGCACCGGCCTGGGCCTCCAACACCTCCGCCAGCCGCACCGGTTCCTCGATCAGGCCCCACTGCGCCGGCCGCCGGGCGCGATGGGCGGCAATGCGGTCCTGCATCTCGCCGTCCCCGGCGGTGGCCGTGGCGATGTAGGTGACTGGCAGCCCGCCATCACCGGCGAGGGACTCGGCCAGCCGGCTCTTGCCCGAGCGCACGCCCCCGAGGATCAGCGCCTTGTAGGTCCCCGGGTCCCCGTGCAAAAAAGGGGTCAGTACCCATTTTATGGAAAAAGGGGCCAAGGAAAAATTGGCTGCCCCCTGGGCTAAGTCAAAAAAGGGTACTGACCCCTTTTTTTTCTTATCCAAGGAATGGAGCCAGCGGGGATCGAGGTGCCGGTCCACGGCATCGGCCAGGCGGTCGATGGCCGCCTCGCGCAGGGCGTCGTAATCGATGCGCTCCACCTCGCGCAGGCCGGCCCAGGCCAGGAGGGCGGCGAGGGCGGCGCTTGATTCGAAGAGGCCGTGCAGATAGGTGCCGAGGACCTGGTCGTCGTCCCGGATGGCCCCATCCGAGCCCGCCGTCAGGTGCGCCGCCGGCCT
>JBFZDM010000076.1:0-2850 GCA_041307365.1 Chromatiaceae bacterium
TGCCTGAAGCTTCCGGCCGTCAATGGTCAGGTTGACCAGCTTGTTCATTTGATCGCCACCGCCTTCAGATTGCAGATGTCATAGCAGGTGCCGCACTTGATGCACTTCTCTTGATCAAGTATGACCGGCTCCTTCTTGGCCACGAACGTGATGGCCTTCGTCGGGCAGGGTTCCACGCACTTGCCGCAGCCGGGGCATTTCTCGTTGATGATGCTGTACGTGATCAGCGGCTTGCAGACGCCGGCCGGGCAGCGGTGCTCCTTGATATGGGCCTCGTACTCATCTCTGAAATACTTGATGGTGGTCAGCACCGGGTTGGCCGCCGTGCTGCCCAGGGCGCACAGCGCGGAATCCTTGAGTGTAGCCGCCAACCGCTCCAAGAGCTCGATGTCCTCTTCGCGGCCCCTGCCGTCCGTTATATCGGTCAGTATCTGCAGCATGCGCTTCAGGCCCTCGCGGCAGGGCAGACACTTGCCGCACGATTCCTCCTGCAGGAAGTTCACGAAGTACTTGGCCATGTCCACCATGCAGGTGTTCTCATCCGTGACGATCATGGCGCCGGAGCCCATCATGGAGCCCACGCGGGTCAGTTCGTCGAAGTCTACCGGCAGGTCAAGCTGGCTCTCCGGTATGAAGCCGCCCGAGGGGCCGCCGGTCTGGACGGCCTTGAACTTCTTGCCGTCCCGGATGCCGCCGCCGATGCCGTAAACGATGTCACGCATCTTCATACCCATGGGAACCTCGATGAGGCCGGTGTTGTTCACCTTGCCCACGAGAGAGAATATCTTGGTGCCCTTGCTGCCCTTGGTGCCGATGCTGCTGAACCACTCGGCGCCCTTCAGAATGATGTGCGGGATGTTGGCCCAGGTCTCTACGTTGTTCAGGTTGGACGGACGGTTGTAGAGGCCCTTCTCGGAGGTGTGAACATATTTCGCGCGCGGCTCGCCCACCTTGCCTTCGAGCGAGGCCATGAGGGCGGTGGATTCGCCGCAGACGAAGGCCCCGCCGCCCCGGCTGACCTTCACCTTGAAGTGGAAGCCGCTGCCCAGGATGTTGGTGCCGAGAAGGCCCTTGGACTCAGCCTGCTTGATGGCGGTCATGACGTTCTCGACGGCCATGGGGTACTCATGCCGTATATAGACGTAGCCCTCATGCGAGCCGATGGCGAAGGCCCCGATGATCATGCCTTCCAGAACACTGTGGGGGTTGCCCTCCATCAGGCTGCGGTCCATGAACGCGCCGGGGTCGCCCTCGTCGCAGTTGCAGATAACGTACTTGATATCGCCCTCGGCCTCGCGGGTGGACTGCCACTTGTTGCCGGTGGGGAAGCCTCCGCCGCCGCGGCCCCGCAGGCCGGACTTCTTCACCTCTTCGACGACCTGCTCGGGCTTCATCTGGAAGAGCACCTTGGCCAGAGCAGAGTAGCCGCCTATGGCCAGATAGTCCTCGATCGAGGTCGGGTCGATCTTGCTATTGGCGTCGAGCAGGAGTCGCTGCTGCTTCTTGTAGAAAGGAACATCGGATTCCTTTTCGAACTGCTCTTTGGTATTGGGGTCAGAGTAGAGGAGCCGCTGAACGACTCTCCCTTTGACTATGGTCTCAGTAACGATCTCGGGCACATCCTCGATCTTGACGCGCTGGTAGAAGATGCCCTGGGGATACACGGTGAGGAGCGCGCCCCTCTCACAGAACCCGGGACAACCGGTGGCCCTGATATCGACGCTGTTCTCCAGCTTCTCCTTGGCGATCTCGTTCTTGAAGGCCTGCAGGATATCCACGCAGCCATAGGCCAGACAGCCGGTGCCCACGCAGAGAGCAATACAAGGCTTCTTCGGGTCTTTCTTGCTCACGATAGACGCGCGCAGAGCTTCCAGCTGCTTGGGTGAATTCAGCCGGCCCGTAAGTTCCTTTTCCCTAGGTCTTGGTCTCTTTCCCATTCTTACTCGTATTTAGCCAGCAACGGGCTGACCTTGTCGCTGCTTATCTGGCCGTGGTACTTCTCGTCGATCATCACCATGGGCCCCAGAGCGCAGCAGCCAACGCAGTTGACCGTCTCCAGGGTGTATCTCATATCCGGCGTGGTCTCAGTGCGCTTCACGCCGAGGTCGAGTTCCATCTTCTCCACCACCTTGGCGGCGCCTCGAACGTGGCAGGCGGTGCCCAGGCAGACCTTGATCACATGCCGCCCGCGCGGCGTCAGGCTAAAGGCTTTGAAGAACGTGGCCACGCTGTAGACCTGGCTGGCCGGAACGTTCATCAGGCTAACTACCTCGTCAAGGGCTTCTTTGGGCAGGTAGTGGTGCTCCGTCTGGATATCCTGCAGAATGGAGACCAGTTGGCCCTTGTCCGCCTCGTACTTCTTGACGATCGCCTCTACTTTGCTCGCCACCTAAGCCTCCGCCTTCTTCTTCAGTTTCTCGTACTCCCGGATAACACCCTTCTGAATCCGCGCCACCTCGTCCTTGGGAAGGTGGCGGAATCGCCCCTGCGGGGTGAGGTAGTCGGTTATCGGTCGCAGTTGCGGGAAATCCATGGTCAGCTTGTACTTACCATTTACCACTTCGAAGAGCGGGAAGGCGCCGGTCTCCACTGCCAGGCGGCCCATCTTGACGCTGATATCGCCCGCATGCCGCCAGCCCGTGGGACATGGAGACAGAACATGAAGATATGAGGGGCCTTTGGTGGCCACGGCCTTGTTCACCTTCTCCATCAGGTCGAACGGATAGCTGGGGCAGGCAGTCGCCACGTACGGGATGTCATGCGCTACGGCGATGGCCGGCATGTTCTTCTTCGAGGTGCTCTGGCCGATGCTCAACTTGCCCGCGGGCGAGGTGGTCGTGGCCGCGCCGA
>JBFZDM010000078.1:0-3352 GCA_041307365.1 Chromatiaceae bacterium
CCACGCCGACGGCGTTGACGCAATCCTCCACCACCTTCTCCAGGGCCCGGGAGAGCTGGGACTGGTTGACGTCATGCTGATACTGGCCGACGCCGATGGCCTTGGGCTCGATCTTGACCAGTTCCGCCAGGGGGTCCTGCAACCGGCGGGCGATGGAGACGGCCCCGCGCAGGGAGACGTCCATGTCCGGCAACTCATGGGACCCATACTCCGAGGCGGAATAGACCGAGGCCCCGGCCTCGCTCACCACCAGGGAGCGCAGGCCCAGTTCTGGGTGACGCTTGATGAGATCCCGCGCCAAGCGGTCCGTCTCCCTGGAGGCGGTGCCATTGCCGATGCTGATGAGCTTGACGCCATGGGTCTTGGCGAGGACGGCGAGGCGGGCGATGGCCTGGTCCCACTGATTGCGGGGCACATGGGGAAAGATAGTATCCGTGGCCGCGACCCGCCCGGTGCCATCCACCACCGCCACCTTCACGCCGGTGCGCAGGCCGGGGTCCAGGCCGATGGTCGGCAGACGACCGGCGGGGGCCGCCAGCAGCAGGGCCGAGAGATTACGGGCGAAGACCCGGATGGCCTCCTCCTCCGCCGCCTCCAGCAGGCGCGACTTGAGGTCCAGATCCAGCCTTGTCAGCAGCTTGATGCGCCAGGCCTTACGGGCCACCTCGCGCAGCCAGGGATCCGCCGGCCGGCCCTTGTCGCGAATACCGAAGTGATTCGCCACCATCTGGACCCAGACCGCGTCCGGGTCCTTGCCTTCGCCCCCAACTTCCCCCGGAACCAGTTCCAACGCCAGCACGCCCTGGTTGCGGCCGCGGAACAGGGCCAAGGCGCGGTGGGAAGGGATCTTGGACAGGGCCTCGCCATAGTCGAAATAGTCCGAGAATTTGCTGCCCTCCTGCTCCTTGCCGGGGATCAGGGTGGCGCGCAGTTGACCCTGTTCCCAGAGGGCCGCCCGCAGCCGGCCCGTGAGTTCCGCGTCCTCGGCGAAGCGCTCCATGAGGATCTGCCGCGCCCCCTCCAGGGCCGCCGCCGCGTCGGAAACGCCCTTGGCCTCGTCGATAAAGGTAGCGGCCAGGGTCTGCGGATCCTGGGAGGGATCGTCCAGCAGGCCCAGGGCCAGGGGCTCCAGGCCCGCCTCGCGGGCAATCTGGGCCTTGGTGCGGCGCTTGGGCTTGTAGGGCAGATAGAGATCCTCCAGGCGTTGCTTGGTGTCCGCCGCCAGGATCTCGCCCCTGAGGTCCGGGTTCAGCTTGCCTTGCTCTTCAATGTTCCTCAGGACCAGGTCGCGCCGCTCCTCCAGCTCCCGCAGATAGCCCAGGCGTTCCTCCAGCAGGCGCAACTGGATATCATCCAGGCCGCCCGTGGCCTCCTTGCGGTAACGGGCTATGAAGGGTACCGTGGCCCCCTCGTCCAGGAGTTGGACGGCGGCGGCCACCTGTTGCGGCCGCGCGGCGAGTTCCTGGCTGATCCTGTCTATGATCTTCTGCATCTTTTTTCCATGCCTGCGGGAGGGGCCCGGACGAGGGTCCAGGCACGAAGAGGGGAGAGATTGGGACGATGGGTGTGGCGAGGGTGAGGGGCTAATCGTCCGCGCGGCAGGTGTCATAAACCGCCATGATGGCCTTGAGTTCGGACAATAACTGGTCGCGCTCGGTGGCGGTGAGCCCGCGGGCCGCCTCCGGCGGATCGCCCCCTTCCAGGGCCGCGATATCCCGCCACACCTGGCGGCACCCCTTGGCGCAGAGACTTTCGATGACCGCCTGCAACGGCTGTTTTGCGAGGGACTCCACCATGCCACCTCCTCAGTGAGAGGTGAGTATTATAGGGAGCCAGGCTGCCGACTCCAACGCTTGAGACTTGGGGGAACCCGAGCCGAGGTCCGCGATGCTGGAATTGACGTACCTGCCCTGGCGGAGCGCCACTCCCCCGCCGATTCTCCAGGACCATGATCTCCATGTCTGGCTGATCCCATGCGGCACGGAGGGCGAGGATCCGGAGTCCCTCTGGCACACCCTTTCCGCCGCCGAGCAGGCCAGGGCCAGCCGGTTCAAGCCGCCGGGGCACCGCGAGGCCTATGTCCGTGCCCACGCTGGCCTGCGCCTCATCCTCTCCGGCTATCTCGCCACCCCGCCCAAGCGGATTGACTTCGACCAGGGACGCTGGGGTAAGCCTTGCGTCCCCGGCCCCTTGGAATTCAACCTGACCACCAGCGGTGATCTGGCCCTCGTCGCCCTGCGCTGGGATTACCCGGTTGGCATTGACTGCGAAAGGTTGACGGCCAACCGCGACATGCAGGCCATCGCCCGCCGCCTCTTCGCGCCGGCGGAGGTGGCCTGCCTCCTCGCCGCCGACGAGGCCGAACGCCCTTCCCTCTTCGCCCGTTTCTGGACCGCCCTGGAGGCCACCGTCAAGATGGATGGGCGGGGCTTGTTCCACCCATCCGAGGCCTCCGGCCCAGTCCCGGACATCGTCCATTTTGTGCCCAGGCCCGGCTATGTGGCCGCCATCGCCAGCCAGGATGCGCCGCCACTCGCATCCTGGACGGCGCGGCGGCTGGATGTTCCAGGGCCTGGCTGAAAATGGGCCTATGCCCTGGGTCGGGACTGCTACAATCGCGCGCCTGTGAAATTGGAGCCCTTTGCCTTGGAAATCACCCAAATCGTCTTGCTGGCTATCGTTCAGGGGCTGTCGGAACTGCTGCCAATCTCCAGCTCCGGGCACCTGGTGCTCACGCCCCTGGTGTTTGGTTATGAATTGCAGAGCCTGGCCTTCGACGTGGCTCTCCACATCGGCACCCTGGCGGCGGTGATGGCCTATTTTCGGCGGGAAATCGCGGCCATGCTGGGGGCCTTCCTGGAATCCCTGGCCCAGCGCCGCATCGTCTCGCCGGACGCCAGGCTGGCCTGGATGATAGTGGTGGCAACCCTGCCCCTGGTCGCCCTCGGCCTACCCCTCAAGGCCCTGCTGGAGATGCTGCGGGGCGACGAGCAACTCATCACCCTGGTCATTGGCTGCAACATCATCGGCTTCGGCCTGCTGCTGGGGATCGGCGACCGCCTGGGTCGCCGCGACCGCGACGAGTTCAGCGTCGGCTGGCGCCAGGCCCTTATCATTGGTCTCTGTCAAGCCATCGCCATCATCCCGGGCACCTCGCGCTCTGGCGTCACCATGACTGCCGCCCTCTTCCTGGGGCTGACTCGCAAGGCCGCCGCGCGCTTCTCCTTCCTGCTATCCATCCCGGCCATCCTCATGGCCGGCAGCCTGGCGGGCCTGGAACTCATCCAGTCAGCCGAGCCCGTGGATTGGCAACCCTTCCTGCTCGGCGCCCTCATCGCCTTCACCGTCGCCT
>JBFZDM010000086.1:0-7873 GCA_041307365.1 Chromatiaceae bacterium
TACTGTAGATTTCAGGGTTCC
Organism: Chromatiaceae bacterium; assembly: GCA_041307365.1. Taxonomy (GTDB): domain Bacteria; phylum Pseudomonadota; class Gammaproteobacteria; order Chromatiales; family Chromatiaceae; genus M0108. The sequence continues at coordinate 22 of JBFZDM010000086.1, forward strand.
GAAAGTAGGAGTCAAAGCGATGCCCAAACCACCCAGCGATGTCCCGAACAGTCAGGTGACACCGCCGCCCGAGTTGGAGAAGCGGACCCGTCGACGTTTCAGCACGTCGGAGAAGTTGCGGATTCTGGACGAAACCGACGCCTGCGCGCGCGGCGAGCTCGGCGCGCTGCTGCGACGCGAGAAGCGCTACAGCAGTCAGCTTCAGCAGTGGCGTCGAGAGGGCGCAGAGCCGGGCGTTCCGGGCAAGACCGCGCCGGGACCCATCGCGAGCACACATCCGCAGCAACGGCGCATTGACCAGTTGGAGCAGGAGAAGGCGCGTCTCGTCCGCCAACTGACGATCACCCAAGAGTGCATCGGCCTGCCAAAAAAAACGTTAAGGCTGTTCGATCACGCGAGCAGTGGGCGTGGTGCATGAACCAGATGGTTCATCCCCAAACGGCGGGTTTGCTCCCCGCTGGTACCGGCCGAAACCTACCTGCTGCTCTGCCAGCGCTACGTCGAGCTGAACCCCGTGCGCGGCGGCATGGTGGCGGGCCCCGTCCTCTACCGCTGGTCCCAGCACCGGGCCAACGCGCTCGGCGAGCCGGACCCGCGCCCTAGGGAGGCCCTGGCCCGCGCCTTGTTGGGTCTATGTTGGGTTCAGAACCCTGTAACCATAGGAATAAAAGGGTCAATTCTGGCCTTATACCTGTCTAACCACTTGATTTGAAATGGTGCCCGGGGCGGGACTCGAACCCGCATGACTTGCGTCGAAGGATTTTAAGTCCTTTGCGTCTACCGATTTCGCCACCCGGGCCGGGGGCGCGAGGGATGAGGAGGGTTCCGGCTTGCAGGAAGGCATGGTGGTCAAATGCCGGGCAAGTCCGGAAGGGGGGAGATGGAGGCTGAGCCCGGAATCGAACCGGGGTGCACGGCTTTGCAGGCCGCTGCATGACCACTCTGCCACTCAGCCAAGGGGGCGAAGTATATAACCGCCCCCGCTGCCTTGTCATCTCGTGGTGGTAAAATTTGCCTGGTCGGAGTCGCGGCCTTTCCGCCCTGCCGAGACCGGTGATTCGTGAACCGGGGCCTGTCGGGGCTCGGTATAATCGGCCGGCAGGCGGTGGTGCGGCGAGGGGGCCGGGTTTTGGCATGGTGGCGGAGGCTTCCAGATAGACCTTAATTTAATCAGCATGTTGGAGGGAGGTTGGAGTGAGCGAACACAGAAGCAGTGAATTCGGTATGGCCATGTCCGCCCTGGTCGCGGTCGTACTCCTGATCGCGCTGGTGTATGGCGTGACGGCATCCCGTTTCCAGGTTCTGGATGCCAAGTCCCAGAGCCAGGAGGCGGTAGCGGCGCGAGTGGCGCCCGTGGGCAAGCTGACACTTACCGGGGAGGCGGTGGTGGCGGCCGCGCCAGCGCCAACGGCGGCGGACCCGGGCGAGGCCGTTTACAAGAAGGCGTGTACCGCCTGCCATGCCACCGGGGTCGCCGGGGCACCCCTCCTGGGTGACAAGGCGGCCTGGGAGCCCCGCGTCGGTCAGGGTCTGGATGGCCTTTTGGCGGTGGCCATCGCCGGCAAGGGTGCCATGCCGCCCCGGGGAAGCTGCCCGAATTGTTCCGACGAGGACCTGCGGGTAGCTATCGTCTATATGTTGGCCCAGGTTGGTCATGCCCCGGCGGCCGCCGCCGCTCCAACCGCGGGTCCAGCCGCGCCGGTGGCGGAGATGGCCGGTATGTCCGGCATGGAAGGCATGTCCAGTATGAGTGGCATGGAAGGCATGTCTGCCATATCAGGCATGTCAGGTAGCCTGGAGGGCATGTCCGGAAGAGAAGGGGTTCCCACCGCCCCCGTCCCTAGCGCCCTGGCCGTTCCTGGTTCCTGGGTGCCGCCAGGCTGGTCAGCCGCGCCGGCTGACTGAGAGGCTTCGCCATCCCCGGCGGGCCTCCCGCCGGGGATGGCGCGGCGCTTGCAGCGCTGACGGGAACCCAGGATCGGGTCCCGCTTGCGGCAAGGCCGGAGTCAGAGCACCTTTTCGACCAATTGGACCCCGGGATCCTGCTTGTCCCGATCAATGCGGAAGCCCAGGGAGCGCATCAGGGCGAGCATGCGGCTGTTGGCGGTAAGGACCTCGCCATCCATGACGCGGAAGCCGCGGTCCCGGGCGTTCTGCATCAGGGATCGCATGAGGCGTGCCCCTATGCCTCGGTCCCGCCAGGTGTCGGAGACGACGATGGCGAACTCGCAGGCCTCGCCGCCAGGGTGGGAGGAATAGCGGGCAACCCCCGCCAGTTCGTCGCCACCGGCCTGCTCCTTGACGCCGATCAAGGCCATGTCCCGGTCGTAGTCGATCTGGGTGAAACGCACCAGCATCTCCGGCGTCAGTTCCTTGATGGCCTGCATGTAGCGGAAATACTTGGTCTGATCCGACAGGCCGCGGACGAAGGTCTGCACCATCTGGGCGTCCTCCGGCCGGATGGGGCGTATGACCAGGTCGGTGCCGTCGGGCATCTGCACCCGCTGGATGAGATGGACTGGGTAGGGATGGATGGCCATGTGACCATAGGGCGGCATCTGGGGTGGCCGATACTTGACATGGATGCGCGCGTCCACGGCCAACACCTCCTTGTCATTGCCAATCAATGGGTTGATATCCATGGAGATGATCTCTGGCAGCTCGCAGACCATCTCGGAAACCCTTTGCAGAATCCTCGCCAGGGCCTTGCGGTTCATGGGCGGCATGTGGCGGAAAGCCCCCATGAGCCGGGCGACCCGGGTGTGGTCGATCATGGTGTCGATGATGAAATCATTGAGGGGCGGCAGGGCGACGGCGTGATCCTCCAGCACCTCCACCTCGGTGCCGCCGGCGCCAAAGCTGATGATGGGTCCAAAGATGGGGTCGCGCATGACGCCGATCATGAGTTCACGGGCGGCGCGGGTGGAGACCATGTGCTCCACGGTGACGCCGTCGATGCGCGCCTCCGGCCGCAGGGTCCTGGCCCGTTCCACCAGCTCGGAGAAGGTACGGCGCACCGTCTGGGAATCGCGGATGTTGAGCCGCACCCCATCCACGTCGGACTTGTGGGCGATGTCCGGCGAGCTGATCTTCATCACCACCGGGAAACCCAGGGCCTGGGCCGCCATCAGGGCCTCGTTGGGGGTGCGCGCCGCCACCGCCTGCATGGTCGGGATGCGGAAGGCGGACAGGATGGCCTTGGCCTCGATGATCCCCAGGGTCTTGCGGCCCTCGGCCATGACGCCCTCGATAATGAGCCGCGCCCCCTCCACGTCCGGACTACGGCGCTCGGAGAGGGGGCCGGGGTACTGCATCGAGAGCTTCTGGTTACGGTGGTAGGTGGCCAGGTATGACATGGCCTCCGCCCCCTGTTCCGGACTATCGAAATGGGGCACCCGGTTCTGGGCGAAGAAGGCCACGGCCTCGGCGACCTGGGCCGCGCCCATCCAGCAGGCCAGGACCGGCTTGCGACTCTTTTTGGCGACCTCGACCAGGCGCTGGGCGACCCCCGTGGTGTTGGTCATGGCCAGGGGCGCCAGGATGGCCAGCACGCCATCCACATTGCTGTCGGCCAGGCAGAGTTCGACCGCCGTGTTGTAGCGCTCCACCGTGGTATCGCCGAGGACGTCCACCGGATTGCCGTGAGACCAGCAGGCCGGCAGGATCTCGCCCAGCTTGGCGTAGGTTTCCTCCGAGAGCTGTGCCAGGGTCAGCCCCAGTTCGGCGGCCCGGTCGGCGGCGAGCACGCCGGGGCCGCCGCCATTGGTGATGATGGCGATGCGGTCGCCGGCCAGGCGCTTGTTGGCGCCGAAGACATGAGCGGCGGCGAAGAGTTGGTGCAAGGCATCGACCTGGACCGCGCCGGCGCGGTCCATGACGGCGCGGAAGACCTCCGCCGAGCCAACCCAGGCACCGGTGTGCGACTTGGCGGCGCGGGAGCCAGCCGCCATCCGGCCGGTCTTGACCACCACCACCGGCTTGAGTTGGGCGGCGGCGCGCAGGCCGCTCATGAAGCGGCGGGCATCGCGAACACCCTCCACATAAAGCAGGATGCATTGGGTGTGGGCATCGAGGGCGAGAAAATCGAGGACGTCACCAAAGTCCACGTCCGCCGCCGCCCCCAGGGAGATCATGGAGGAGAAGCCGATGTGGCGCGGCACCGACCAGTCCAGCATGGCGCTGCAGATGGCGCCGGACTGGGATACCAGGGCGACATTACCGCTCACCCCCTTGGTGACGACGCCGGAGGTGGCATTGAGCCGGTTCTGGGGCCTCAGCATGCCCATGGTGTTGGGGCCCAGCACCCGGATGCGATGGCGGTGAGCCGTTTCCACCATCTTGTCCTGCAGGTGGGCGCCGGCCTCGTCCGCCTCGGCGAAGCCCCCCGAATAGACCACGGCCATGCGCACCCCCTTGGCGCCGCACTGCGCGAGGATGCCGGCCACGGCCGTCGCCGGGGTCGCGATCAGGGCCAGGTCGATGGGCTTTTCGATCTCCTCCAGGCTGGCATAGCTCCGCCTGCCGGCGACCTCCTCATATTTGGGATTGATGGCGTAGCAGGGTCCCTTGAAGCCGCCTTCGATCAGGTTGCGAAAGACCACGCCGCCCTGGGAGTCGGGGCTATCGCTGGCGCCGAAGACCGCCACGGCGGTGGGAACGAATAGCGGATCCACGTCTGACAATTTCATGGTCGAGGTCCCTTGATGTATTTTGGAGGCTATTGGCGAAAAGATGGCGGAAAGTGATAGAGGGAGGTCGAATCGCGCGGGGCGATGGGGTTAAGCTAAGGGTGGATCGCGTGGACCCGGCCCTTCCGGACTCCGATCCCCACGAACCATCAACCTAGCTAATGATAAGTCTTGTCTGTTACCGGACGGCTAACTCTTAGTATTGTAGTTCTCAACGGCTCATGCCCGTGGAGATGGGATGAGAAACAAATGGGGAGATAAGCATGAACCTCGCCTTCATCGGTCACCACCTCTGTGAGGATCACAAGCCGGGCAACCACCATCCGGAGTGCCCGGAGCGTCTGCACGCCATCGCGGATCGCCTGATCTCCTCCGGCATGGAGGTGCTGGTCACCCACTATGACGCCCCCGAGGTCACCCTGGAGCAGTTGTGGCGGGTTCACGATCCCGCCTATGTCGATCTCATCTTCAACTCCGCGCCCAAGGTCGCGGGCGAGCTGTCCTGGATCGACGGCGATACCGCCATGAGCACGGGCACCCTGCCCGCCGCCCTGCGCGCCGCCGGCGCCTCCATTCTGGGCGTCGATCTGGTGATGAGCGACAAGCACCACGCCGCCTTCTGCTGTGTCCGCCCACCTGGGCATCACGCCGAGCGCAGGCGCTCCATGGGCTTCTGTTTTTTCAATAACGTCGCTGTCGGCACCGCTCACGCCCTGGCCGCGCATGGCCTGCGGCGCATCGCCATCATCGACTTCGACGTCCACCACGGCAACGGTACCCAGGACATCTTCGAGGGCGACGAGCGGGTCCTCTTCTGCTCCAGTTTCCAACACCCCTTCTACCCCGGCCATGGCTGGGAAACCGACGCCCCCAACATCGTCAACCTGCCCCTGCCCAAGCTCACCGACGGGCCCACCTACCGGGCGGCGGTGGAGAAGCACTGGCTGCCGCGCATCGACGCCTTCGCGCCCGAACTCATCATGATCTCTGCCGGTTTCGATGGCCACGCCGAGGACGACATGGCCCACTTCAACCTGCACACGGCGGACTTCGGCTGGATCACCCGTCAACTCCATGACCTGGCGGCCAGGCACTGCCACCAGCGTGTCGTCTCCTGCCTCGAAGGTGGCTATCATCTCAATGCCCTGGGCCGCTGCGTCAGTACCCATGTCGATGAACTCATCGGCCATGCCTAGGCCAGGGCCCGGGCATTCAACACCTTTGGATATTAAGCGATGACATCCCACCACCTGGCCTTGGCCCTTCTCGCTGCCACCCTCTCTGTCCTCCCCATCGCGCAGGCCAGCCCCTGGGCCAAGGTTCGCGTCACCGCCCCGGGCCCCGCCGCCGCGATTGGCGAGGCCGCCAATGGCTGCCTCATCGGCGCCGCCGCCCTCCCCGAGCAAGGCAAGGGCTATGTCCATATCCGCCGCGAGCGCCATCGCCATTTCGGCCATCCCTGGACCATTGCCTTCATCCAGGACCTGGGCGCCGAAATGGCCAGGCGCGGCGGCGGCGCCATGATGGTCGGCGACTTGTCCCAGCCTCGCGGTGGGCTCATGTCCTCCTCCCACCGCAGCCACCAGAACGGCCTGGACCTGGACATCTGGTTCCTCCTCATCGACTCCCCCGCCCAGGCCAAGCGGGCCTATCCGGAACAAAGGGATCCGCCGTCCATGATCACGGCGGATGGCCTGACGGTGAATCCTGCCTGGGGTCCGGATCAGCGCTTCCTCCTCCATCGCGCCGCCACGGACCCGCGCGTGGACCGGATCTTCGTCAACCCCGCCATCAAGCAGACCCTGTGCGAGACTGAAGGCGGTGACCGCCACTGGCTGCGTAAGCTCCGCCCCTGGCGCCGTCACGACGCCCATTTTCATGTCCGCCTCAAGTGCCCCCAGGACAGTCCAGACTGTCAGGCCCAGCCCCCCCTCGCCACCGGCGACGGCTGCGGCCCCGAACTCGCCTGGTGGTTCACCGACGAGGCCCGCCAGCCGAAAAAGGGCGGAGTCAAGCCCGCCGCCCCCATGCCCGCCGCCTGCCGGGCCTTGCTGTCGAATCAGGAACTGGCGCGCAAGGAGTAGCCCGGGAGCAGCGCGCAAGGAAAGAAGAGCCGAGGACCGGAGAGTGACCGAAACGCAACCGAGAGACTTCATGACAAAACGCGCCTTGATCACCGGCATCACGGGTCAGGATGGTTCCTATCTGGCGGAATTCCTGCTGGAGAGGGGCTATGAGGTTCACGGCATCAAGCGCCGCGCCTCCTCCTTCAATACCCAGCGGGTGGATCATCTTTACGAGGACCCCCACATCGATCACCCGCGCTTCCTGCTCCACTATGGCGACCTGACCGACTCCTCCAACCTCACCCGCATCCTGCGCGAGGTCCAACCGGACGAGGTCTACAACCTGGGCGCCCAGAGCCATGTGGCGGTGAGCTTCGAGTCCCCGGAATACACGGCGGACGTGGACGCCATGGGCACCTTGCGGCTGCTGGAGGCCATCCGCTTTCTGGGGTTGGAGAAGAAGACGCGCTTCTACCAGGCCTCCACCTCCGAACTCTACGGCCTGGTCCAGGAAGTCCCGCAACGCGAGACCACGCCCTTTTACCCCCGCAGCCCCTATGCCGTCGCCAAGCTGTATGCCTACTGGATCACGGTGAACTACCGCGAGGCCTATGGCATCTACGCCTGCAACGGCATCCTCTTCAACCACGAGAGCCCGCGCCGGGGCGAGACCTTCGTCACCCGCAAGATCACCCGTGGCCTGGCCAACATCGCCCAGGGGCTGGAGCATTGCCTTTACCTTGGCAACCTCAATGCCTTGCGCGACTGGGGCCATGCCAAGGACTATGTGCGCATGCAGTGGCTGATGCTCCAGCAGGACCGGCCGGAAGACTTCGTCATCGCCACCGGGGTCCAGCATGCGGTGCGTGACTTTGTCCGCTGGTCGGCGGAGGAGCTGGGGATCACCCTGCGTTTCGAGGGTGAGGGCCTGGACGAGCACGCCATCGTCGAGCGCATCGCCGGCGGCCAGGCCCTGGCCCTGAAGCCCGGTGATGTCATCGTCCGTGTCGATCCACGCTACTTCCGCCCCGCCGAGGTCGAAACCCTCCTCGGCGATCCCACCAAGGCCAAGGAACGCCTCGGCTGGGTCCCCGAGAT